>JAWOHC010000052.1:0-8751 GCA_046496275.1 Gillisia sp. | reverse complement strand
CAGCTGATTTATGGAAACAGAAGCGAGTTCGTGGTTTGGATAATACTTTATCCCCTTTTTTTCCAACAGCTTCTTTAATTCTTCTGCGGCTTCGGGGCCTGCGAATTCCATGGGACCGACTTCCGGAGTATAAAGAGAAACATTGGTGTTATGGCTGAGGTTGTTTGTCCTAACAAAGGCTTCTATAAGCATAGCAGCTTCATAAGGTGCTGCAGGACTTTTAAATGGAAGGGAAGAAACCAGGATGGCAATTTCGCCTCCGCTGAATTTTTCCAGTTCTTCATGGAAATCGGTAGCCCCATTTAAAGTGAAGAAATTGTGGCCGTAATGACTAAGATTATGAGTATTTGCCTGTTCTACGCCCAGGGATACTACCATATAGTCTCCGTTATACTTTTTTCCATTTACTGTTACTGCAATATTTTCAGGATCTATGGCTTCAATTTCCCCTGTTATTACTTCCAGTCCGGAGGCATCCAGCTTGTTGGTTTTTTCGGTGACTTCTTCCTTTTTTCTTTTACCAACCATAAGCCAGGGTAGAGAAGGTGCGAACACACTGGTTTCTTCTTTTTCAAATACAAGTATTTTTACAAGGTTGATGTCCTCTTCATTGCCACTGGTTCTGCTTAATTCCCTGGCAGTAACTATTCCGCCTGTTCCGGCGCCTAATACTAAGATCGTTTTCATATTTAAATTTTTATTGTTTTTAATTGGGAATATGTAATTCGCATATTTTTATCGGTGTTTGTATCGTGTTTCCCTTATGCTCATTTCATATTTAGATTTTTATTGTTTCGACTGCGCTCAATACAAGCGTTTTTTATGGTTGATGTTGAAATTGTTGTTTACTTGAATAGGTTCAGGTCTCAATTCGGGTTTGAAGGGAGTTGGTCCAAAAGAACAGCAGGTAGTTCCTGGCAGATAAGGCGCCGGACTTTTGAGATCTTCCCAAACCGCTTTCACTTGTTCTAATATTTTGTGTAAAATGTTATTTTTCATCGTTTAATTATTTATTTGTTTAGGAACTTCTAAACATTCTTCGTTTGAAATTACCTGAAATAGGCACCTTTATCTCGTCCTGCAAAGTAAAGGGCAGGAGCGAACCTTAAATATGACTAAAATCATAAAAACAGGGATTATGGATATAAATGCCATTTATTATGACTTTTGCACGGGATTTATCCGGCAATACCAGAAATTCTTCATCGAATTTGACTTTCTTTCCCGGAACATTAAAATTAATTTGGCCGAACAAGGTTTTTTTGATAAGTTAGACCTGAATATGAAACTCCTTATTTCCATATCACTTTCTGCAGTATTATTACTCCAGGGTTTTAATTTTGGCCTTCCCGATCTTATAAAGTTGGGTGATTTGCTGGAGCATGCAAATTTCCATGCAGAAAGCTATGGAGACAGTTTTACCGTCTTTCTTTCCAAACATTACGGAGAACTAAAGGAGCAGCACAACCGGGAACATCAGGAGGAGGAAAAAGAGCATGAAAAATTGCCTTTTAATAATCAGGCCAATGCGCAAAGCCTTACAGTCTTTGTTCTTACCACCGCTTACTTCCCCGCGCTGAAATTTTCAGCAATATCAAGTTCCAGTTCATTTTTCTTTTATGAGGATTCCTATTCTTCTCCGGGGGAATCGGGAATATTTCAGCCACCACGCCTGGCATAGCTACTTCAAATTATATATTAACCCCCGGGAATCCATCCTGGTGGATCATCTGGAATTGAATTTTATCTATGCTTTCAAGGATCATTAAATTCAGCTTGGAGAATAAGCTGATCGTTTTACTGTTAACACTATTTATGGTGGGGTACGGTTTTTATTCCCTTACCCAAATTCCTATTGGGGCAGTGCCAGATGTCACCAACAACCAGGTACAGGTAATCACTACTTCACAAAACCTTTCTACCCAGGATATGGAGCAGTTTATCACCTATCCTGTAGAACTGGAAATGGCTAATTTACCAGGAGTCCTGGAGATACGTTCGGTATCTAAATTTGGACTTTCCGTGGTTACCATTGTTTTTGAAGATGCTATGGGCACCTACCTGCCAAGGCAACTAATTGCCGAAAAGATCGAATCGGCAGCACAAAATATCCCAGAAGGTTTTGGAACCCCGGAAATGGGACCCATTACCACAGGCCTTGGTGAAATTTACCAGTATATCCTGGATACAAAACCGGGCTACGAGGACAGGTATTCTGCTACAGAACTGCGCACTATCCAGGACTGGATCGTAAAACGGCAGTTATCCGGTATCCCCGGGGTGGTGGAGGTGAACAGCTGGGGTGGAAAACTCAAGCAATATGAAGTTGCCATCAATACCGAAAAATTGATGGCGATGAACATTTCTGCTACCGATATTTTCACTGCATTGGAAAAAAACAACAGTGTTGCCGGCGGCGGATATATTGAAAGGATCAATCAGGCCTATTTCATTCGGGGAGAAGGTTTGGTGAGCTCTCTGGAGGATATAGAAAACATCGTGGTTACCAATATAGGAGCCAATCCTGTTTACATAAAGGATATAGCTGAAGTGGGTTTTGGCCACGCCACCCGCTATGGAGCTGTTACCGGTAATGGGGAAGGGGAAAAGGTGCTGGGCCAGGTGATGATGATCAAGGACGGGAACAGTAAAAAAGTTATTGAAGCTGTGCAAGAGCGGGTGGCTTCTATTTCTCAAAGCCTGCCGGAGGGAGTCTATATCAATGGTTTTCTTGACCGAAGTGTCCTTATAGGAAAAACCACTTTTACAATCATGGAAAACCTGCTTTTAGGATGCCTCATCGTGATCTTTGTGGTCGTGCTGCTGTTGGGGAATTTTCGCTCCGGGCTGGTAGTGGCTTCGGTAATCCCGTTGTGTTTGCTGTTTGCGCTTTCCCTGATGTACATTTTTGGAGTGGATGCAAATTTAATGAGCCTGGGAGCCATCGATTTTGGGATCATTATAGATGGAGCTGTAATTATTGTGGAATTTATCGCCTTCAGGATTACAACCCAAAAAGACGAACTGGTCAATCTTGATAAAGCTGAAAGAAGGCTGGCACAGGATAGGATTACTTATGCAGGGGCAACAAAAATGATGAATTCTGCCGTTTTTGGACAGCTTATTATTCTCATCGTTTTTATCCCAATCCTTTCCTTAAGCGGGGTGGAAGGAAAAATGTTTAAACCAATGGCCCTCACCTTCAGTTTTGCACTGATAGGGGCTATGATTCTTTGTTTTACCTATGTCCCGGTGATGTCTTCTCTTTTTCTGAAACCTACGAACCTTTCAGATAAAAATATATCGGTAAGGCTTATGAGGGCTGTTACCCGTGTCTATGAACCGTCCATAAAATTTGCACTTTCGGCAAAATCATTGGTGCTGGGACTTTCCGGTTTACTGCTTGCCATTTCCATCTACATCTTTACCACTATGGGTGGGGAATTTGTGCCAACCCTGGATGAAGGGGACTTTGTAATTCAGCCCATACTTAAAACGGGTACTTCCCTTAGTGAGACCATTAAGATCACGACACAAATAGAGACCATCCTGCAGGAAAATTTTCCGGAGGTGGACCAGGTAGTCACTCGTATTGGAGCTGCCGAGGTTCCTACAGATCCCATGTCCATGGAAGAGAGTGATGTGATTATCACCCTGAAACCTAAGAAGGAATGGGTGAGTGCGGAAAGCAAGGATGAGCTGGCAGATAAATTCAAGGAAGCCCTGCGGGTAATCCCGGGAATGGAAGTAGAATTTACCCAGCCCATTGAAATGAGATTTAATGAATTAATAACCGGAGTACGGGCAGATATTGCCATAAAAATATTTGGGGAAGACCTCTCTGTCCTGAGCAACCAGGCTTTTAAAATTGAGCAACTGATTAGAAACGTGGAAGGCGCTGCCGATATCACTGTTGAAAAAGTGGAAGGTTTGCCGCAAATGAACGTGAAATATAACCGAAAAAAGATCGCCAGGTACGGCTTGAATATTACCGATCTCAACGAATTTATAAGCATGGGTTTTTCCGGCCGAACCGTGGGAAGTGTATTTGAAGGGGAAAAGCGCTTTGACCTCGTTGTACGATTAGATGAAAGCGGGCGTCGTGACATCGCCAGTCTCGAGAACCTGTATGTGGACCTGCCTGCGGGTGGTAAAATTCCGTTGCAGGAACTTGCAGAGATCACCTACCAGACCGGAGCAGCCAAGATCTCCCGTGATGATACCCGCCGCAGGATCGTCGTAGGGGTCAATGTGCGAAACCGTGACCTCCAGAGTGTGGTAGACGATATACAGGAGCTCATCGATAAGAATATCCAGCTGCCAACGGGATACAGCATCACCTATGGAGGTCAGTTTGAAAATCTCCAAAGTGCCAGAGCCAGGTTATTGATTGCCGTACCCGTAGCCTTAATACTCATTTTTATATTGTTGTATTTCGCATTCAAATCGGTAAAGGAAGCATTGATTATTTATTCGGCTATTCCACTGGCAGCGGTGGGAGGGGTCCTGTTGTTATGGCTTCGGGATATGCCTTTTAGCATTTCTGCCGGGGTTGGGTTTATCGCACTTTTTGGAATAGCGGTACTCAATGGTATCGTGTTGATAGAACATTTTAAAGATCTAAAAAAGGAAGGAATGAAGCATAATGATGACCTGGTGATTAAAGGGGCAAAAGACAGGCTGCGGGCGGTACTTCTTACCGCTTCTGCAGCAGCACTTGGATTCCTGCCTATGGCGATTTCTACCAATGCAGGGGCAGAGGTGCAACGGCCCCTGGCAACAGTTGTTATTGGAGGTTTGATAACGGCCACTATATTGACCCTGGTGGTTGTGCCGGTATTGTATTCTATTTTTGGGGATACCGGGCCAAAACAAAAGATACTTACCAAGGGCCAAAAGTTGCTGTTTTTATTGCTGCTTTTTGCCGTTCCGGGATTTGGCCAGGAACAACCGCTTAATTTTGAAGAGATAAAACAGCTGGCAAGGGAAAACAATGCCGGGTTAAAAGCTTCGTCTCTGGAGGTGCAGGAAACCGAAGCCCTGGTGAATTCGGCTTTTGATTTCGCGAATACGGAAGTTTATTACCATTATGACCAGAACAACTTAACAATAAATAATGAACCCCTGGAGGTTTATGGCGTGCGGCAGGAATTTGCTTTTCCCACTGTGTATACCGCTTCCCGAAAAAGGAACCTGGCCGGGGTTGAGGTACAGTCCCGGCGGTATGACCTGGAGCGTTTGCGGCTGGAGGGTGCTGTGGCATCTGCCTATTACCGGATGCAATATGAGCTCCAGCGGGAACAGGTGTATGCGTATCTGGATAGCCTCTACGAAAGCTTTTCCTATTCTGCCCGGCGCAGATTTGAACTTGGGGAGACCAATTACCTGGAGAAGATCACTGCCCAGGCCAAACAAAGGGAGCTGCAAACCAGGTACAGGCAGGCCGGGGAAGATATTATTAGCGCGCGGGAAGAATTGATAAGGTTGGTGCAGGCTCCCCAGCGTTTTTACGTGGCAAAGATCCCGCTTCCTAAACTGGAGGTGCGCGATTTGGGTTTTGAAAATAATGCTATGCTGGACCTTGCCGAAGCACAGATCGACTTTCAGAATGCGGAAAATAAATTAACCAGAAACCGGTTGCTCCCGGATATTACTTTCGATTATTTCAGCGGAAGCAATTCCGGGCTTGATAACAATTTGTACGGATACCAGTTGGGGCTTAAGATCCCGCTTTTGTTTCCTGCAAAATCCGCCAGGATCAAGGCTTCTTCCATCGCAGAAGAACGGGTTGCCGAAGAAGCTGAAAATATCCGAAATAATTTGCAGGCAAGATACCTTCAGCTGCAGGCGCAATTGCGGAAACACGGGGAGGCACTGTCCTATTTTGAAGAAGAAGGCAGGGAACTTTCAGAAGAGATCTTAAAAACGGCAAACCTGGGATACCAGCACGGGGAAATAGATTTCTTCCAGTACATTCAAAGCCTGGAGAGTGCCAATGAGATCATGCTTTCTTACCTGGATAGCCTGAACGCTTATAACCAAACAGTGATTGCCATAAATTACTTAATCCTTAACTAATGAAAAACATCAATTATATACTCCTTCCTGTTTTAATGCTCTCCATATATTCCTGTAAAGAGGCAGAAGAAAACCCGGAGGAACAACAAGCTAACACCAACGAAATTATAGTTTCCAAAACGCAGTTTGAGAGCAGCGGGATGGAATTGGGCACCCTGGAAATCCTGGAATTCCCGCAGGTAGTTAAAACAACCGGTGAAATAGATGTTCCCCCAGAGAACAGGGCGGTAATCAATGCTTTTGTTGGAGGTTATATCAAACGAAATCCCCTGCTGGTTGGGGATGCGGTAAAAAAAGGCCAGGCCCTGGTTACGCTGGAAAACCCGGAATATATAACGATGCAGCAGGAGTACCTGGAAGTAACAGAGCAGTTGAGGTATTTGAAATCTGAATTCGAGCGGCAGGAAACCCTTTTTGAAGAAAAAGTAACTTCAGAAAAAAAATTCCTGCAGGCAGAAAGTGAATACCGCAGGAACCTGGCGATGTACAATGGATTTCAGCAAAAACTGCGAATGCTTAATATAGATCCAGAAGCTGTGGAACAGGGCAGGATCACTTCAGAAATTACCATTTACGCTCCCATAAGCGGCAGTATCACTGCTGTAGATGTGAGCAAGGGAATGTTTGTCTCTCCACAGGACCGGATCCTGGAGATCGTGGATAAGGAGCATATGCACCTGGAACTTATCGCTTTTGAGAAGGACGTCATGCAGCTTAAAAAGGGCCAGGAGATCATTTTTAGAACCCCCGAGGCAGCATCAAAATCCTTTCCGGCAAAAGTTCACCTGGTGGGAACAGCCATAGACAGGGAGACCAGAACCATCACCATTCACGGGCATTTACCAGATAGCCTGGTGCAGCGCTTTACTGTAGGGATGTTTGTGGAAGCAGGGATCATTACCAGCAAAACAGACCAACCGGCACTTCCCGAAGAAGCCGTAATAAGCCAGGAAGGTTTTTCATATGTCCTGCAACTGGAGCGGGAAGAAGAAGGGATTTATATTTTCACAAAGAAGGAAGTGGTGCCCACCGCTACTTATAAAGGCTTTACAGGAATAGAGAATGCAGCCGACTTTGAGCCGGGTGCACGGTTTCTTACCCGCGGAAGTTTTAGACTTATAGGAGAGTAGGCAGGCCATTAGCTAATGGCCCTGTTATTCCGTTTTGTTTTGAAATGTGGCTATTTGGTTTTTGAATAAAATCTTAGCGGTAGGGCCGGATTTTTAATAGGCTATCATTGATTCCAGGATGCGTTTTACAGCGTTTTGGGTCTTGAGATCCAGCACCTGGATGTACCGCAAATAATTTTCAAGATTGGACCGATCAAATTTGGTGTCCTGGGTGATGAGATCGCAAAAATATCCCTCGTTTGTAGATTGGTGTGCAGGCTTATCCACAAATTTAATTAGATTGTTATGTCTGGGATCCTCTTTAATTCGGGAAAACAAGTCAAGTACCATTTCCTTCTCTCCTTCCAGTAACTGAAAAAAGTTACCCTCCGAGCATAGAAGAATCCCGGAAATATCCCGGGCATTATTTTTTGTAGCAGTATTTTCCAGAAGATTTTCTACATGCTCCACAGAGAGATCGGCTTTTGCTGTACTAACGTATGAAATTGAATGTCTCATAATATTTTCTAATTTGATCCTGCACGAAGGGTTTATCCCTCCTGAAGTACGGGAAGGTTCCCCGGGGGCATTAATTTTCCGCTCCCGAATTATCGGGACCTGGCTCGTATGTTGGCACCGAGATTTTGATAAAAAAAAATAGGGCTAAAAGAAATGTTATTTCTTTCTATCCCATTTTTATTCAGGCCCTTCTAAAATATGCAGGTTTTCTTTTTTTTTACAAACATCTTCTAAAGTCTGAAGAGCGTGGATGTTTTTTGCAAAAGCTTATGCTTTAATAACATATAATTATTATTAAAGGCTTGTCTATGGGAATAAGTGCTTAAATACCTTAAAATTTGTTAAAATCTATCCAGGTGAACCTGGTGGGGAATTCAAAAATTATTTTACTTTTAAGAATTCGTTGACACATGGCCGGCAAATGTATTAGAGGATAATGAATATGAATTACTAAAAGAATTAATAAGTACGGCGGCCAGCAGGTGACATCAATTACCAGTAAATAGATTGCACTTGCGGAAAAAGCAAAATTTGAGAGACCAATTAGCCTCAATTACCTATCGGCTCCTAAGTCAGATAAAATTAACTGGGTTGTTGGTTCTCCAAAAGTTATAAGCCTGTCAATAAATTTTTGAAGATGTAACTGGTCCTTCAGGGCTATCCTCATATGAAAATTCTGGTGACCGGTGATCCTGTGGACTTCCTGAATTTCCGGGTAGGATTTTAATTCTGCTATCGCGAATTGTAGTTTTCCCGTGAATACCTTCAATAAAATAAAAACTTCTATGGAGTTCCCAAGCAGCGACTGGTCTATAGCAAGTCCATATCCTTTAATCACCCCAAGATCTTCCAGTTTTTTAATACGGTCCCGCACAGAGGAGGCAGAAAGAAAGATCTTCTTGCTAATTTCTGCAAAAGAGACTTTGGAATTCGCTTTTAAAAGCTCAACTATTTTCTTGTCTACAGCATCAATCATCAATCGGTTCTTTTGCGGCTAAATTACCAATAATTCCCCGGTAATACCATTGTTTAACCGTTGTTTTAA
>JAWOHC010000220.1:0-4958 GCA_046496275.1 Gillisia sp. | reverse complement strand
TATTGGCGTGGAGATGAAAAAAATCCTCAACTAACCAGGTTGTATGGGATTTCTTTTCCAAAACAAAAGGACCTCAAAGAATACCTGGAACTTCTGGAAGAAGCAAAGAAACGGGATCACAGAAAACTTGGAAAAGAGTTGGAGCTTTTCACCTTTTCATCAAAAGTTGGCCAGGGCCTACCACTATGGCTACCTAAAGGAGCAGCCTTACGGGAGCGACTTGAAAATTTCCTGAAAAAAGCACAAAAAACAGCCGGATACGAAATGGTGATCACACCACATATAGCCCAAAAGGAACTTTATGTAACTTCGGGACATTATGAAAAGTATGGGGCAGATAGTTTTCAGGCTATTAAAACACCTCATGAAGGAGAAGAGTTTTTGCTGAAGCCCATGAACTGTCCACATCACTGTGAAATTTATAACGCATCTCCATGGAGTTACCGTGATCTACCGAAGCGTTTTGCAGAATTTGGAACAGTCTACCGGTATGAGCAAAGTGGAGAACTTCACGGGCTTACGCGAGTTCGCGGGTTTACCCAGGATGATGCACATATTTTCTGTACTCCGGATCAACTGGATTCAGAATTCAAAAAAGTGATAGACCTTACTTTATATGTATTTGAATCTTTAGGATTTAATGATTTTACAGCACAGGTTTCCCTAAGGGATCCTAACAATAAAGAGAAATACATAGGAAATGACGAAGTATGGGATAAAGCCGAGCGTGCCATAATTTCAGCCGCCGATGAAAAAGGACTTGATTATGTTATTGAAACCGGGGAAGCTGCCTTTTATGGCCCAAAACTGGATTTCATGGTAAAAGATGCCCTTGGCAGAAGCTGGCAACTTGGCACCATTCAGGTAGATTATAATTTACCTGAAAGATTTGATCTTACATATAAGGGAAGTGACAATGATTTGCACCGGCCTGTAATGATACACCGCGCTCCTTTTGGGAGTATGGAACGCTTTATTGCTGTACTTTTAGAGAATACCGGGGGTAATTTCCCGCTCTGGTTAATGCCGGAACAGGCTATTATACTCTCGCTCAGCGAGAAATATGAAAAATACTCACAAAAAGTTTTAACTTTGCTGGAAAAGAACGAAATTCGCGCCTTGGCGAATCACCGAAATGATACCATTGGTAAAAAGATCAGAGATGCTGAAATGAGTAAAATCCCGTATATGCTTATTGTAGGAGAACAGGAAGCAGAAGATGGTACAGTTTCTGTACGAAAACACGGGGAAGGCGATATAGGCGTAATGACTGTTGAAGCTTTTTCAGAATTGATAAACAACGAGATAAAAATGACGCTAAAAGCGTTTAAAGTTTAATTAAAAATATATAGCCATAGCAATACGAAGAAAAAGATCGAAGCGACCGCTTAGAGAGATTAAAGAAGACCAACACCGCATCAACGCTAAAATTAGAGCTGATGAAGTTCGGCTTGTAGGTGATAATGTTGAAATGGGGGTATATCCTACCAGAAAGGCATTAGATATCGCAGAAGAACAGGGATTGGATCTTGTAGAAATTTCTCCGAATGCCTCACCGCCTGTAGCCAAAGTAATGGACTACAAAAAGTTCCTTTATGAGCAGAAAAAAAGGGAAAAAGAATTAAAGGCAAAAGCCAGTAAAGTTGTTGTAAAGGAAATTCGATTTGGTCCTCAAACCGATGATCACGATTATGATTTCAAAAAGAAGAATGCAGAAAAATTCTTAAAAGACGGTGCCAAGTTAAAGGCATTTGTGTTTTTCAAAGGACGCTCCATTGTTTTTAAAGAACAAGGGCAAATTTTATTGCTGCGATTGGCTCAGGATTTAGAAGAGATCGGCAAGGTGGAACAAATGCCAAAACTGGAAGGTAAAAGAATGACCATGTTCATATCTCCAAGAAAAAGTAAATAAGAACGTTAATTATAAAATCACAAGAGCATGCCTAAAATGAAAACGAAATCCAGTGCCAAGAAGCGTTTTAAGCTTACGGGTACCGGTAAAATTAAAAGGAAGCACGCTTACAAAAGTCACATCTTAACAAAGAAGTCGAAAAAACGTAAGTTAGCTTTAACGCATAGTACTTTGGTACATGATGCAGATAAAAGCAATATCAAACTTCAATTGCGTTTAAAATAAACCTTTTGAACCTTTGATGGTTTAAACAATTTAAAAACCCTGGAGTTAGGCCAAAATAGATTTAAGAATTACAATTTATTTTAACAAGAGTCCATTGGACCGCCTACTACAAAAAAATGTAAAAATATGCCAAGATCAGTAAATTCAGTTGCCAAAAGAGCCAGAAGAAAAAAGGTTCTAAAGCAAGCAAAAGGTTACTTTGGACGTCGTAAAAACGTTTGGACAGTAGCAAAAAACGCGGTGGATAAAGCGATGTTATACGCTTATAGAGACCGAAAAACCAAGAAAAGAAATTTCCGTTCTCTTTGGATTACCCGTATTA
This sequence comes from Gillisia sp., assembly GCA_046496275.1. Lineage (GTDB taxonomy): Bacteria > Bacteroidota > Bacteroidia > Flavobacteriales > Flavobacteriaceae > Gillisia. Next base: position 2,499 of record JAWOHC010000220.1, on the reverse strand, counting down.
ATGCAGGTGCCAGATTACACGGAATGTCTTATTCTCAATTTATGGGTAAAGTAAAAGTTGCAAATATCGACCTAAACAGAAAAGTTTTAGCCGATTTAGCGATGAACCACCCAGATGCGTTTCAAGCTGTAGTTAACAAAGTAAAATAATTTAAATACAAGATTAACGTTCTTATTAAAAATCCCGCTTGAAAAAGCGGGATTTTTTTTTGCATAAATTAACGGTTACTTCAAAACCCATTAGGTTAATAAAACAAAAAAACCAGGTTTTTGAAATCCCTAAGTTTTTTGCTTTTTCTTTTTAGCTGCCGGGAACAGAACATTGTTCAAAATTAAACGATAGCCAGGGGAATTAGGATGAAGTTCCAGTTCAGTTTTAGGATCTCCTACCCTATGCTGATAATCTTCAGGATCGTGCCCCCCATAAAAGGTGAAAAACCCTTTTCCTTTTATTCCATGAATATAGCGCGCTTCGCTGTTAAACTTATTTTCAGCCAGCACTAAAACTGTTGGTTTTAGTGTAGCAGGATCAAAGGCCGTGGTTTGTCCCATAAACCCTTTCACCAGTACTGTATGATTTTGATTGAGCATTGTTGGGATTGGGTCCCACTTTGCCGAAAATTCCATCAATGTGAAATAATCACTTTCAAAAGGTATTCTGCGTTTTTCGGTCATATCTATAGAAGAAAACTCATAAACCATTGGACTACGTTCCAAAGTGAAATCTGTAAATGCAAAGGTTTTATCGAAATCGATCTTAGACTGATACCCCGGTTCACTGGGATCTCCATCAAACATCGGTTCTACAATGTCCACTCCTTCTGCCGCAAGTGCGATATCAAAACTATCTGTAGCACTGCACATCGCGAACATAAATCCACCTCCAACCACATAATTCCTGATTTTGAGTGCTACTGCCAGTTTTGCTTCTGAAACTTTATTATAACCGAGTTTTGCAGCGAGCGCTTCTGCTTCGGCCTTTTCCTGAATATACCAGGGCGTAGTCCTGTAATTCCTGTAAAATTTACCATACTGCCCGGTGAAATCTTCGTGATGTAAATGCAGCCAGTCATATAGCAGCAATGCATCTCCCAGCACCTCGGTATCATAAATAGTTTCGTAAGGGATTTCAGCATAGGCTAAAACCATGGTGACCGCATCGTCCCATGGCTTATTTCCCTGGGGAGCATAAACCGCAATTTTAGGTGCTTTCTCAAGTACTACCGCGTCCATATTTTTGGATGGACTCTGAATTTCTTCCAGAATACCCTGTGCCTTGCCATCGCTTAATACTTCAAAAGTAACCCCTCTAATTTTGCACTCCCTTCTTAAAGCTTCAGTATCTGAAATCAAGAAAGAACCTCCACGATAATTTAAAAGCCATTGGACATTTAGATTGTTTTCCAGTGCGTAATAGGTAATTCCATACGCTTTTAAATGATTGGCCTGGCCTTTATCATCCATTGGTATAAGAATCACAGAAGCCTGAAGCTGAAAAGCTCCTGTAAACAAAAAGAGCATAAAGACTAAAGTCTTTACACTCTTTTTAAATTTTGTTTTGGTAAATCTTCTAAAGTTTTCAAAACTATTAACCGAATCCTCTCCTGTTTCCTCAGATAAGAAAAATGTGGTGTTTGCTTTTACATTATTAAAAAGGTACGTCATTATCATCAAAATCATTGTTCATCTTACTTCCAAAAGCTTCATCTGCACTTGGATTAGGCAAATTAGGAGTCTTGAAGGAATCATCATTTGCAGCCTCGTTCATCTTTGAGTGAAATTCAAAAGGAGAATCAAAGTCATCTAAATTATCAAATTTACCCAAATGACCAACAAATTTAAGTCGAATACTTTCCAAACCACCGTTACGGTGTTTTGCCACAATAAACTCCCCTTGCCCTTCCGTAGGAGAACGCTCTTCATCATCCCATTCGTCTATTTTATAATATTCAGGCCTGTAAATAAATGAAACTATATCGGCATCCTGCTCTATCGCTCCAGATTCCCTTAAATCACTCAATAAAGGGCGCTTGCTTCCTCCCCTGGTTTCTACTGCCCGGGATAATTGCGAAAGTGCGATTACGGGGATGGCCAATTCTTTTGCAAGCGCTTTTAAGTTACGGGAAATTGTGGAAATTTCCTGTTCCCTGTTCCCTCCTTTTACGGAGCTTCCAGCTGTCATTAATTGCAAATAATCTACCACTATCAGTTTTATTCCGTGTTGAGAGGATAAACGCCTTGCTTTGGCCCTAAGATCAAAAATGGACAAGGAAGGAGTATCATCTATGAACAACGGGGCTTTCTCAAGATCTTTCACCTTCACATTCAATTGTTCCCACTCATGGGTTTTAAGATCACCCGTTCTTAATTTTTCTGAAGACAGCCCGGTTTCAGAAGAGATTAACCTGGTGATTAACTGTACTGCAGATATTCCGGATACGGGAGCGCCGATAGGAACGCCTGCATCCATAAGAGCCATGGTTCCTGCGCAAACCGTTCC
>JAWOHC010000114.1:0-10084 GCA_046496275.1 Gillisia sp. | reverse complement strand
CCGGAGCAGGGCCACAAGGCAAGTGCCGGAAATTCTGGAGGAAAATACTTTGATAAATTCAAGGAAATCCCGCCTGAATCGTTCAGGCGGGTTAAACCCTTAATGAGAGATTAAATAATCCAATACATTTTTTTCTATCCGTTCTTCTATATTTTGAACATCGGCTTTAATAAAAGGGGTGCCTGTGATATTTTCATATAATTCAATATACCGTTCTGAAACAGTATGTATATAATCATCGCTCATCACGGGTACTTTTTGCCCTTCCAGGCCTTGAAAACCTTGTTCTATAAGCCACTGCCGTACAAACTCCTTGGAAAGCTGTTTTTGGGTTTCCCCCTTTTCCTGGCGCTCCCTATACCCTTCGGCATAAAAGTACCTGGAGGAATCCGGGGTATGGATTTCATCTATCAGCACAATATTTCCCTGTGGGGTTTTCCCGAATTCATATTTCGTATCCACTAATATCAATCCTCGCGAGGCTGCTATTTCTGTTCCCCTTTCAAATAGTTTCCTGGTATAATCTTCCAAAATACTGTAATCGGCTTCAGAAACAATCCCGCGTTCTAAAATATGCTCCCTGGAGATGTCTTCATCATGATCCCCCATTTCAGCCTTGGTGGCAGGAGTGATAATAGGCTCGGGAAATTTATCGTTTTCCTTCATTCCTTCCGGCATGGGAACCCCGCATAACATTCTTTTTCCCAGTTTATATTCCCGGGCTGCATGTCCGGACATATATCCACGAATCACCATTTCAACCTTAAAAGGTTCGCATTTTATTCCTACCGCCACATTGGGATCTGGAGCTGCCTTTAGCCAATTGGGAACAATGTCTTTGGTTTCCTCCATCATTTTGGTAGCGATCTGGTTAAGGATTTGTCCTTTAAACGGGATTCCTTTGGGCATCACCACATCAAAGGCAGATAACCTGTCGGTTGCGATCATTACCAGCACATCGTTTTCCAACTCATACACCTCTCTTACTTTTCCTTTATAAACCGATTTTTGTCCGGGAAAATTAAAATTGGTATCTGTAATAGTATTCTTCATTTTTATAATATTTTTTTTTCTAACCTTCCAGTGGATTTAATCCCTCATTAAGGGTTTAAATCCCCGAGGCTTGCCTCGAGGAATTTGATTTCTTCACAGATTTCATCCGGGTTTTGGATATTTCTGCCTTAACCAAACCTCCAAACCCAATAATTTAAATAGATGTGTGTAATTATCTGGTTTTTTTCCGAAGCGATTGTTTTTTTTATTCTGCGTGTTCAATTTCCTTATATGCGGAAATTATGCTTTTTACAAGCTTGTGCCGTATAATATCCTTGTCATCCAGATATACCACGCCAATTCCTTCCACATCTTTAAGAACCAATAAGGCTTCTTTTAAGCCTGAAATAACACGCCTTGGTAAATCGATTTGTCCGGGATCACCATTAATTATAAATTTGGCACTTTTCCCCATCCGTGTCAGGAACATCTTCATTTGTGAATGCGTGGTATTTTGCCCTTCATCAAGGATTACAAACGCATGATCCAAAGTACGCCCCCTCATAAAAGCTAAAGGTGCAATTTGTATCACCCCTTTTTCAATATATTGCTCCAGTTTTTCATGCGGGATCATATCCCGCAAAGCGTCATATAAAGGCTGCATATATGGATCCAGTTTTTCCTTAAGATCCCCGGGTAAAAATCCCAGATTTTCCCCAGCTTCTACCGCAGGTCTCGTTAAAATAATTCTTTTCACCTGCTTTTCCTTCAAGGCTTTTACAGCAAGTGCAACTCCTGTATAAGTTTTTCCGGTTCCTGCTGGTCCTATGGCAAATACCATATCATTTTTCCCCATCAATTCCACCAACTTTCGCTGATTGGCGGTTTGAGCCTTTATAGCCTTACCGCCAACCCCATGTACAAGGGTTTCCCCGCTTTGTACAGAGGTTGAATAATCCTCCTTGCTGTCGCTGCTTAAAACCCGTTCTATCATGTTTTCATCCAGCTTATTGTACTTGGCAAAATGATCCAGAAGCATCGTGAACCGCCGGTCAAATTCTTCCAGCAATTCTTCGTCTCCATAGGCCGTAATCCTGTTACCCCGGGCTACAATCTTTAGTTTTGGAAAATACTTCTTAAGAAGTTCTATGTTTTGATTTTGTTGCCCAAAAAATTCTCGTGGGCTAATTTCGGAAAGTTCAATGATGATCTCGTTCAATAGGAGTTTGGTTTAGAATTAATTTTTCTTTTCTTAAAGATATTAAATTTGTTTAAACCTGCTACAAATTCTAATTTTGTTATTGAGCATTTGATATAAATTTCTATTAAATGTGACAGGAAAGGTGGAAATAAATTTATCTTCGCCTGTAGTACAAACTTACATAAAATAACAACTGATCAACCTTAAAAATTATTAACAATCGCCTATGGCAATCATCACTTTAACGACCGATTTTGGGGAGAAAGATCACTATGTAGGAGCCGTTAAAGGAACTATTTATTCTGAAATAGAAAATGTAAAGATTGTGGATATTTCTCATTATGTTTCCCCTTTTCATATTACAGAGGCTTCTTATATAATTAAAAATGCCTATAAATGTTTCCCTGAAGGAAGTATCCATATAATAGGAATTGATTCTGAACTTACACCTGAAAATAAACATCTCGCGGTTTTTCTGGATGGACATTATTTTATTTGTGCCAATAATGGCATTCTTTCCTTAATCGCTTCAGAAATAAACCCTGATAAAATCGTAGAGATCAATATTCATAATACCGTTGAAACAAATTTCCCTGTGCTGGATGTATTTGTACGGGTGGCCTGTCACCTTGCCCGCGGCGGAACTTTGGAAGTGGTTGGTAAGAGCATTGAAAACCTCAAATATTTAAAAGAATTAGAACCATCCCTAAATGTTGATAAAAACCAGATCATTGGCCATGTATTGTATATTGACAACTACGGGAATGTAGTTACAAATATCTCACGAAAACTATTTGACTCCGCAGGAAAAGGTCGTTCATATACAATTACCGCCCGCACAGCCAGGTTTACAGAAATTTTTGAAACCTATAGTGATGCCATTAATTTTAAGATTGAAAAGGAAAAACGCGAAGAAGATGGTAAAAAACTGGCTATTTTCAATTCCGCCGATTATATTGAGCTTGCCATCTATAAAAGCAATCCCAGCACGGTAGGAAGTGCTTCCACCCTATTTGGATTGGAATTAAGGGATACGATTACCATAAAATTTGATTAAAATGTTTATTAGAATAGTGAAAATGGGGTTTAACCCTGAAAGCATAGAGGCCTTTTTAGAAAATTTTGAAGCGAATAAATCCAAAATCAGGAATTTTGAAGGATGCCTGTTCCTGGAACTTTACCGGGACAAAAACCAACCAAATCAGTTTTTCACGTATAGTTACTGGGAGGATGAATCGGCGCTGGAAAACTACAGGAATTCAAATCTTTTTAAGGGATTATGGGCAGATACCAAGGTCTTTTTCAACCAAAAACCTGAAGCCTGGAGTGTTGATAAATTAGTTAGTATTGTGTAGTGAGTAGTGAGTAGTGAGAAAAAAGAGAATAGAAAATAGAAAATAGAAAAAAGAGAAAAGAGGATTGGTGAGTAAATTGTTTAGGTTTAAGTTTATTAACTCATTAACTCATTAACTTTTTAACCTTGAATTTTGAATTATAAATAACGTTTACCTTGACAGCAATCTTAAAAAAAGAAATTCAGTCATTTTTCTCAACTACGATGGGATACCTGGTGGTTGGAATATTTTTGGTGGTGAATGGGTTGTTTCTGTTCGTTTTTACTGGCCCTTATAATATACTGGATAATGGTTTTTCCGATCTTGGACCGTTTTTTAACCTGGCTCCCTGGATCTTTATTTTTCTTATTCCGGCGATTTGTATGAAGAGTTTTTCAGAAGAAAACAAACAGGGAACCATGGAATTGTTGCTCACAAAACCTATTGGAATATGGAACCTGGTTTGGGGAAAATTTTTAGGTGCCTTTCTCTTAACAATATTTGCGCTTATTCCTTCGGTTTTATACGTATTAACCATCTATCAATTAGGGGATCCGGTTGGAAACCTTGATTTGGGAGCGCTGCTTGGCTCTTATCTTGGATTGGTCCTGCTGGCTGCTTCCTATACTTCCATAGGAATATTTTCATCGGCCTTATCTTCCAACCAGATCACCGCTTTTATTATCGCGGTGTTTCTATGCTTTCTGGGATTTTTCGCCTTTGAAAGCGTTGTAGATTATCAGCTTTTTGATTCTTCCTATGGCATAGAATACCTGGGGATGAATTATCATTATAAAAGCATGAGTAGGGGCGTGATAGACACCCGGGATCTCATCTATTTTTTAAGTTTGATTTGCTTATTCTTGTTCCTGACCTATTACAAGATCGCTTCTCAAAAAAATAAGAACTGATTTGAAACAACTCCTTAAATATAAACACCTTCTTTTTCTCGTCCTTTCCCTGGTGGTTATAAACCTGCTTGCATCGCAGTTTCATCATAGGTTTGATTTGACTAAGGATAACCGATATACGCTCTCACCGGCTGCAAAAGAAATCATCGATTTGGTGGAATCTCCCCTTATCATCGATGTTTTTATGAAAGGAAGTTTCCCTCCGGAATTTAGAAGACTTCAAAATGAAACCCGCGAATTTCTGGAAGAAGTAGTTTCCTATAATCCCAATATCAAATTTAACTTTATAGACCCCCTGGCAGAAGGCGATGATGCCAATGCTATTGCCGAAGAATTTTATTCCCTTGGCATGACTCCCGCACGTCTAAGCGTTATGGAAAAAGGAAAGGCCAGCGAAATGCTCATTTTTCCATGGGCGCTTGCAAATTTCAACGATGAATCTGTAAAAATCCCTTTACTGAAGAACAAATTGGGGGCGACAGATGAAGAACGGGTTAACAATTCTGTACAGCAGCTGGAATATTCTTTTGCCGATGCCATAAGTCGTTTGGTGAAAAAACGAAAAAAGAAAATTGCGGTGATGCGTGGGAACGGAGAACTTCCAGATGCAAATCTGGCTGATTTCATCCAAACCATTCAACAGTATTATTTTGTTGCGCCTTTCACCCTGGATTCCACCGTTGTGAATCCACAAAAAACACTGAATGATCTCAATGAATATGATTTGATCATTGAAGCAAAACCAACCCAAGCCTATTCTGAACAGGAGAAATTCCTTTTGGACCAATACCTGATGCAAGGTGGAAAAGCGCTGTGGCTTATTGACCATGTTGCGATGGAAACCGATAGCCTTTTCAACGCGAGCGGCACCGCATTTGCGATTCCCCGGGATCTTAATCTGGGAGATATGTTCTTTTCTTACGGCATCCGGATTAACCCGGTTTTGGTAAATGATATTTATTCGGCACCTTTAATACTTGCCACGGGAAGAGGGAGTGAAACGCAATTTACTCCTTATCCATGGTTTTACAGTCCTTTAACATCCAGTCCAAACACCCACCCTATCATCAACAATATAGAGGCGATCAAGTTTGAGTGGGCCAATCCAATCGAGCTATTAAAAAACAACCTCACCAATACGGTATTGTTAACCAGCTCCCCGCGTACCAAACTCGAGGGAACCCCCAGGGAAATAAGCCTTGAGATGCTGGGTTCAAAACCCGATATATCTTCTTATACGGCCGGGGAACAGCCCCTGGCAGTTTTGCTGGAAGGCAATTTTAGATCGGCTTACAAAAACAGGATAAAACCCTTTGAGATTAAAAAAGCATTGGATAGCAGTTTTACAACTCAAATGATCGTAGTTTCAGATGGAGATGTAATAAAAAATCAATTGCAACAAGGGGAACCATTAGAATTGGGGTTTGAACGTTACACTGGAACCACCTATGGCAATAAAGAGTTTTTGCTGAATGCCGTGAACTACCTTTTAGACGATTCCGGATTGATAGACATTCGTTCCAAAGAAATAAACATCGCATTCCTAAATACCGAAAAGGCCTTTACCGAACGCGTCAAATGGCAGGTGATCAATCTTGCTATTCCAGTTTTGATATTGCTTATATCCGCCTTCGGTTTTAAGTACTTCAGAAAAAAACGATATCAGAAAAATTAAGGTGTTTCATCGTCATATCTTCAGCTAAAATAAATATTAACAATTAATACTTTTCAACAAAGCCTAATTACCTGTATATCAGTTCTATAAAACAAGCCGAAAAGATTTTCATGTTAATAAAATATCTTTATATGTACTTCTATTTTTGAAGGATTAGGATATATTTGTAATGATTCAAATTAATCGATACGTCCATGAAATTTATTGTATCCAGTACTTATTTGCTGAAACAGCTACAAATATTAGGAGGGGTTATTAACAACAATAACACCCTGCCAATTTTAGATAATTTTTTATTCGAACTTAAACAGGATGAACTCAGGGTTTCTGCTTCCGATTTGGAGACTACCATGTCTGCCAAATTAAAAGTAGAATCAGATTCTGAAGGCGCCATCGCAGTTCCTGCGCGTTTGCTTTTGGAAACACTTAAAACCTTTCCGGAGCAGCCTCTTACGTTTGTTGTGGAGGATAATCATACCATAGAACTGAGTTCCAATCACGGGAAATATGCCCTGGCTTATGCCAATGGCGATGAATTCCCCAATGCGGTTGAACTCAAAGAAGCCAGCAGCACCATTATCCAGGGAGATGTTTTGGCTACCGCTATAAGCAAGACCATTTTTGCTTCCGGGAACGATGATCTAAGACCTGTGATGAGCGGGGTTTTCTTCCAATTCTCTACAGAAGGTTTGACTTTTGTTGCAACCGATGCACATAAACTTGTAAAATATTCCCGGGAAGATGTTTCCGCATCCCAGGCTTCAGAGTTTATTATGCCTAAAAAACCTTTGACATTGCTTAAAGGAATCCTGGCAGGAAGTGAAACAGATGTGATTATTGAATACAACGAGTCCAACGCTAAATTCACTTTTGAAGATACCACCCTTATCTGTAGATTGATAGACGGGAAATATCCCAATTATGAAGCGGTGATCCCAAAGGAAAACCCAAATAAATTGGTGATCGACCGCAGCCAGTTTTTAAGCTCTGTAAGAAGGGTTTCTATTTTCTCGAATAAAACCACCCATCAGGTGCGTTTAAAGATTGCAGGAGCCGAATTAAATATTTCTGCTGAAGATATCGATTACAGCAACAAAGCTGAAGAACGCCTTACCTGTTCTTATCAGGGTGATGATATGCAAATAGGATTTAATTCCCGTTTCCTTACCGAAATGTTGAATAACCTGAATGCAAACGAAGTTCAGCTGGAAATGAGCCTTCCTAACCGTGCGGGTATTTTGACGCCTGTAGACGGACTTGATGAAGGTGAAAAGATCACAATGCTGGTAATGCCGGTAATGCTTAATAACTAAAGCACTCCATCCCAAAGAGGATTAAAATTATAATATAAAAACGCCATCCGTATCCCGGATGGCGTTCTTTTTAGTATTAAGGTGTGAGCTTTAAGAGGTAACCCAGTTCATTCTTGATTTTTACTCCTAAGCTTGTTCTTTAAAAAGTATTGAGATGTTAGTATTGAGTATTGAGGGGAATCCTGGGTATGAATAATTTTTAATTCTCTCTTTACTCTTTTTCTATTTTCTATTCTCTTTACAAAAGTCCTGCTTCTTGTCTCTTGTTGCTTTTGTTTCTTGTCTCTTTACGGGAATCCCATTTTTATGAAAAACCCTGTTACAAAGCCTCTTCAAAGCCCGTATTCCCTTCTTGTTCATTAGCACCTATTTGGTTGGTATGAAACATCTTGGCGTGTTCTATCTTCCAATAAAGTTTCTTGATCTCGCTAGACAAAATTTGATCTTTTGAATGTACCGCATGTAATGTAGGCTCCTCTTTAATGTTAACTACATCCGCTTCAGCCAGACTAAAATACAGCAAGCCCCTCTTATAAATCATTTTCCACTCTAGTTTATGAAGTTTATTGATGCATTTACTAAACCTGTTTTTCAGAAAATAATTAGGCGTGCTTTGCTGTACCATTGACACCAGGTAATTCAAGATTGGCGGTGAACCTAAAGAAACATCCTTATCCAAAACAGATGCTTCATAAAACTGATTCTCAACCCCTTCAAATAAATTTAAAAAGTTAGGATGAATGTACTTGAAATATCCATCCATGTCCGTTATAAAACAAATCCCCATAACGTTTTGGCCTGACTTTGATTTTGCGCGATTCCTGTTCATTTTTCCATTTTCTTTAGAGTTGCTTTTCGCGTTTATATGGGACCACGGGAAACAAGCGAGCATTTCGATATTTTCATTTTCAAAAGAAAAATAATTCTTTGTATCTCTATTTTCCATTGGTATTGGTTTTTAAAATTTCTTTTTATATAGTTTCTTTTAGGTAAAAGATTCAAATTGATTTAATTTTTGACTAATATTTTTGGCACTTTGAAGCGCTAACAGGAAGTTTGGAATATTGTAAAATTCGAATGACTTATCTATTAAATAATGAGCTCCCAAAAGTTTACTTTTTTTAGCATACTTAAAATCGGTCGTATTGCATAACATAAAAACGGCAATATCGGGATAGGTTCTTTTAAGGAATTTCAACAAATCAAACCCATTCTCTTCCTTCAGCTCAATGTCAACAATAACCACATCAGGTTTTTCAAGCTTAATTAAGTCTTTGGCCTCCTTAATGGAATACGCATGACCTACCCACTTTAGCGTAACTATATCTTTAAAAATATAATTAAAATATGAAGTGACTATTTCCGAATCGTCAACTGTTGCAATTTTTAAATTCATCTGTATCAAATAATTAAGTCTAACAACCTTCAATTTTAGGAATAAATAGGGAAATAAAAATAGAACAAACTATGAATTTTTTGTAGCGGTAAAGACTACAAGGATTTCGAAAACACCAAAATCATAGAGCTATGGAAATCTAAAAGCAACAGGAATATTTTTCCGATGATTTTTAAATAAGGAAAGCTAAAATTGAAAATTCACCGGGAAGAAGAATGTGAATTAAAAATATTTCAAATAAGATGGTTTTTAAAAAAGTCCAAAAACATATGGAAAACATGACTTCTATCGAATAAAATTCCTTGGGGGAAGGTTATGTGGGGATAAACGCTATTTTAATTGAAAGAAGCCATGTTTAACTCCCATATCTAAAAATCAAAAACTCCTTATTGATTTTATATCTCAAAATAACGATTTTAATACAGCATAAGAAATAGGGCAAATTATGATATTCTTGTGGTATTTTGCCCTACAGGATTTACAATTAAACCGATTTATCAAAAAGCAATTGTAAGAAAAACCAAGCAAAAAATTTTGATAAAACCACGTAGAAATCAATTGACCACGAATAACCAGGAGGATTGTAAAGTAACAATAAAGTACGGGAAAGAATCAAGATCCTTCCAACTTTGGCGTAGCTGTTAGAATCCAGAACCAGAACTTATTAAAGCGTGTTGATAAAATTTAGTTACGAATGCACCAATAAATTTTTAAATTCATCATCAAAAAAAACCTTAAAAAAAATAAAAAGCTCTTAAACAACGTTGAATTTTAAAATGGGTATGTTTTAGAAGGTTATGGTTTATTTTATTGATCTATTAAGAATTGCTATTTTGCTTCGATCCTATTTAACCGCAAAGTATGCAAAAAAAAACCGCCCGACCGGTGCGGGCAGGCAAAGGACGCAAAAAAAAATCTTGATTGAACATGAACCAGTTGTATATTTATTGAATTGGAAATTATAAAAGGGACTATTGAACAGAAGCACCCCCTGGAGCAGGAAGACTTTGTGATATTTGTGGAACCTTTGCGCCCTTTGCTATTAAGTTAAGCACCTTTCTACAATTTCCTAAAACAGAACCAAAAAATTAAAAGCTCCCCTGCTTCCCAATCCCGATAGAAACGGGCAGATGGCCAAAGTCCGGGGTGGTTGCAGTTATACTTTGCCTCCTTAACCCTTCCGTCTTAATCGGACGAAAATTGAGTTAAACCAAAGCATTGTCCAATGCATACCTTGTGAGCTCTGCATTGTTCCTTAAAT
>JAWOHC010000051.1:0-2938 GCA_046496275.1 Gillisia sp. | reverse complement strand
GCGACTGGGCGAAGAATACGAACTCGTGCTTGGATTGGGCCTGCTGACTTGGCAGACGCCCACTGGGCAACGCGTGCGGCGCCACTTGGTCGTAGCTGACGCAATCCTTGATCCAAAGAAGATACCGCTTTGGGGTTGCGTAATATCAAATATTTACCAAGGTGGGTAGTGTTTTTGATCGATATCTTTTTAGTATCGCTGTCTTTTTTGTTTACCATTATAATAATTCTGGATCTCACCCCCAATTACTATACACTGCTGGATTTTCCAATGAAAGCAGTCTTAGGAATTCTGGTGAATATTTTTTTCTTTTTTGTATTTAAAACCTATGCTGGGATCATTCGGTATTCTTCAAACATCGATGCTTTAAAACTTATTCTGGCAACAACTTGTACATTTTTAACCTTAGTTATAATCAATTATATCACTTTTTTTATAATAGGTGAAAAGATCTATTTAATAGGTGGTTTGTTAATCAATTTATGGATCTCTTTCTCTTTGTTATTTTTATTCCGACTGGGAGTTAAACAGGTATATGAATATTTTAAAATGGCCCGAAGAGGGGATGATATCATTAGAACCGTAATTTTGGGTGCCGATGAAAATGCAATTTCCATAGCAGGTGCCCTTGATATTGAGTATCCCAGAAGGTTTAAAATAGTTGGATTTTTAACCAAAAAAAAACACAACCGCAGCATCCGTATTTTGGATAAACCGGTGATGAAATTCAGTGATTCAATACATAGCCAGGTAAAGAGCTTGAATGCTTCGGCCGTTATCTTATCTGAAAATAAGTTTTCTTCCGAAGAAAAATTCGCGATTATAGAAGATTGTCTGGAAAATGACATCAAGATTTTTAACGCCCCGCTTATTTCCGATTGGGAAGATAAAGACAAGCCTATTGCTCAAAAAGTTCAATCGCTAAGGATTGAAGACTTGCTGGAAAGGGAACCTATAACCTTGGACAGGGAAAACAAGGTAGAGCAATTAACAGGGAAAACTATTCTTGTAACTGGCGGTGCAGGATCTATCGGAAGTGAAATTGTAAGGCAGGTTGCTAAATATAACCCTAAAAAACTGATTATTCTCGACCAGGCTGAAACCCCACTGCATAACTTACAGCTTGAGGTAGAAGCCAAATTTCCAGAACTGAATTACAAATGCATAATTTGTGATGTAGGTAATTTGAGACGTCTTGAGATTATGTTTCAAAACCATCAAATAGATGTAGTGTATCACGCCGCTGCATACAAACATGTACCTTTGATGGAGGAAAATCCACATGAAGCCGTATTTGTGAACGTAAGTGGGACCAAAAATTTAGCCGATCTTTCCGTGAAATACAATGTTGGTCATTTCGTTATGGTATCAACGGATAAGGCTGTGAATCCCAGCAACGTGATGGGAGCCTCAAAAAGAGCGGCTGAAATGTATGTTCAATCTTTATACCATAGCCAGGTTGGAAATGGATTCAGGACTACCAAATTTATAACTACCAGATTTGGAAATGTTTTAGGCTCTAATGGTTCTGTGGTCCCATTATTTAGAAAACAAATTGAAAAAGGTGGACCGGTAACAATTACCCATCCGGATATTATACGTTATTTCATGACCATTCCAGAGGCCTGTCAGCTGGTTCTGGAAGCGGGTACAATGGGAAAAGGAGGTGAAATTTTCGTTTTCGATATGGGAGAGCCGGTAAAAATTATGGATCTGGCTATTAAAATGATCAAGCTGGCAGGATATATTCCGAATAAACATATAAAAATAAAGATAACCGGCTTAAGACCTGGCGAGAAATTATATGAAGAATTGCTAACCAAGGAAAGTAAAACGCTTCCAACCCATCATAAGAAAATAATGATAGGAATTGATGAAGTTCAGGATTATGACCTAATAAATGAAAAGATTATTAAAATAATAAAATCTGCTCATAAGCTTAAAAATAACAAAGTTGTAGCGAAATTAAAGGGTCTTATACCTGAATTTATCAGTAATAATTCCACTTACGAAAGTCTTGATAAGCCTGTAAGTGTTTCAAAATGATATGGCTTATAGATATTTAACACATATTTATAGCTGTGATCTAACCACTTAATTTTATCCACCTATATTTGCACTTTACCCAATTTTTATGAAATATAATTTTTTAGTTGCCTTAATTGGCGTTTTGGTTTTAACAAGTTGTTCCACCCGAAAAGAGATCGTTTACTTCCAGGGATATGAAAAACTTGAGAACATGAAAAGCCAGATGAAATTTGAACCGGTATTTGAAGTGAATGATATTCTTCACATTAAAGTTTCCTCTTTAAATGAAGACGTGGTAGCACCTTTTCAAATGTCTACAGGTGGACAGCGCCAGGGAGGTGGTATGCAACAAAACCCGGCCTTAATGGGGTATATGGTTGGGATTGATGGAGATTTTCAGTTCCCTGTATTGGGTAAAGTTCCCGCAGCGGGTCTTAGCAGGAGCGAACTGGAGGCCTATTTGACAGAAGAGATAAAAACATATGTTACCGATCCTGTGGTGGCAGTAAGAATATTAAACTTTCGTGTAGTAGTACTCGGGGAATCGGGAAGCCAATCTGTTGTTCAGGTGGAAAATGAAAGAATAAGTGTGCCAGAATTGATGGCTACCGTTGGTGGAATTTCCTACGACGGGTTGCGCGATAATATTGTGGTGATTAGAGAAGTGGATGGCGTTAAATCTATAGGTGTAGTTGATATGACTACCGCTGATGTTTTTTCAAATCCATTTTATTACTTAAAACAAAACGATATAGTTTACGTAGAACCTACTTTAAGAAAGGTGAAATCAGCCGGATGGGTAACCAGTCCAATGGGTCTTGTTTCTATAGGAACTACAATTTTTAGTTTAATTATACTTTTTACGAAATAGATTTTCATGGAGGAATTACAGGATTTCACAGAGGAAAAG
>JAWOHC010000044.1:0-20116 GCA_046496275.1 Gillisia sp. | reverse complement strand
AGCGCGCCCGCGGCCGTTCCACCCGCACCCGCAGCAGGCGGCCGTATGCCGTTTCCTGTCGGCGGTCCGGACAGCCCGCCATCAACCGGCCCAGATCGGGATCAAAGGCCATCTTGACCCGATCGATCGTCCGTTCCTGGCCGCGCAGGAACTCAGCGATGCGCGTCAGTCGGTCGGCTTCCGAAGCGGATGCCCGCGTTGCGGCTGCGGCCACCTGCTCGGCGCCTTCGCGCAGATCCACGGCCAGGTCCTGTCCTGCAGCCTCTTTTTTGCGCAACAGTTCCACCCAGGTGGCGAAATGATCGATCCACGCCCGCACGGTGTATTCGTATACCCCCAGTTCGCTGACCCGAAAGGCCCCCTGCCAGCGGTCGTTGCCCAATAGCTCCAAGGGCCGGCGCTGCCACCGGGCATCGGGTGTTTTGCGGAACATCAACTCGGCACTAATCCGGTCGTGGCTGTCGGCGAAAATGTCGGCCGTCACCACAACCGTCTCGCCGATGGCGCGGCGAGCAGGAAAACGGCCGGAATCAATTTGGGGTTGCACAGTTTCAATAACCACTCGGTTGAGATATGCTTCCATCCGATCCTCCTCGGGTAATGATCGGGGTGATGGAATGGTGATACGGTCGCCGAAATCACTATCGCTACAGGATGCCGGATCGCTTCCGGCATGACGAGAACAGATATTCATCGAGCTGAAGAATAGCGGCAGTATTACATATCTTCAGGATAAATTCAAATCAGGCCAAGTTGAACGATTGTCGAGCTTGCCGCAGCACCGAGGTTGATCTTTGGGTTGCGTTGGCTTACGTTGGTTCCAAATGGATTGCTGCCAGGCATGCGCCTAACCGGTTCCACGGTGTGAGAAGATCCCGCTGAACCGGTTCGACGCTTATTGCCATCCGGCCCACTTTGATCGTCTCGCTAAAAGTGGGATTTTAGAGGGACTGTACATGATCCACATTCTGATGGTCGCTGCCGAAAACGGTGCACTGAGCGGCGGCAAGGTAGGCGGCATCGGCGACGTGGTCCGCGACGTTCCCATGGCCCTGGCCGATCAAGGCTGCCGGGTGTCGGTGGTCACACCGGCCTACGGCTTTTTGCAGCGCACGGCCAGCGGGACATCGCCGGCGGAACTGGTGGTGCACTTCGGTGGGGAACGCCAAACGGCCCTTTGTCACGCGGTGCGGCCGGCAATCGACTACCCGGGAGTCTCCCACCACGTCATCGACAGCCCCCGTTTCACGGCCTTCGATCCTGTCCGGAACGCCTACCGCATTTATGTCGACGACCCCCCCGACCAGCCATTTGCCAGCGATGCCTCCAAATTCGCCTTCTTCTGCCTGACCGTTGCTGAGGCCCTGAAACAGGGGCTGTTCGAGGCGGTAACCCACATCCACCTGCATGACTGGCATGCGGCTTTGCTGTTGTTCCTGCGAGCTTACCACCCCGCCTACCGCACGCTCCAGGCGCTTGCGGTGGTTTACACCATCCACAATCTGGGCCTGCAAGGCATTCGGCCCTTCGACGGCCACACCTCATCTCTGCATGCCTGGTTCCCCGGAATTGCCTATGATCGGGAGGCCGTGGTCGACCCCCGCTGGAATGCCATCAATCCCATGGCCGTGGGCATCCGCCTGGCGGACCGTGTGCACACGGTATCGCCGAGCTACGCGGCCGAGATTCTTCAGTCCAGCGAAAGGCCCCATTTCTATGGCGGCGAAGGGCTTGAAAACGACCTGCGCCAGGCCAAGCGGCAAGAGCGGCTCTGCGGTATTCTCAATGGCTGCACCTACCCGCAAAATGGGGCGGCACCCCAACCCTCCGTTGAAGCGCTTATGCGACTGTTGAAACAAACGGTCATGACCTGGGCCGGGATGACCGAAACGGTTCTCGCTTCCCATTTTTCCGCATTCGCGCGCCTGGCTGCCCTGGGTGAACGGGCCCAGCCGCCCCAGACGATCTGCACCAGCATCGGCCGCTTGCAGCCACAAAAAGTGCAGCTGCTCGAACAGGCCGGCACCGGAGCCGGCACCGGCCTGGAGCGAATGCTTGACGCCCTGGCCGATAGCGGTATGTTGATCCTGTTGGGCACCGGCGATGCGGCGTATGAGCGGTACTTCACGCAGGTATGCGCCCGCCGGGAGAATTTTCTTTTTCTGAACGGCTATTCGGATGCATGCGCCGAAGCCCTCTACGCCATCGGCACGCTGTTTGTGATGCCAAGCTCCTATGAGCCGTGCGGCATCAGCCAGCTACTGGCCATGCGTGCCGGGCAACCGTGCCTGGTGCATGCCGTGGGTGGTTTGCGCGATACGGTTACCCACAATCACAACGGTTTTGCCTTCGAAGGCCAAAACCTGTCCGACCAGGTCGACCGGATGGCAACCGTTTTCCAGGCGGCCCTGCACCTCATTGCCGAGCAGCCGGACCGGTGGCAAACCATTCGCCGTAACGCCGCCGCCACCCGGTTTCCATGGACACTGAGCGCTGACCTGTATATCGAGCGCTTGTATGGCTGATTTGTGCTGACCGACCGCCACGGCGAAGATTTTTAGACAATCGCTCAACTGGTCTCTACTGCCGAAAACGCCGCACGAGTGCCTTTTCGATCTCCACCAGCACGAACACCACCATCCCTGCACCAAGAATCCACAGCCAATCCAGCGGGCGAATGCTTGCCGTACCGAACCAGAGCTGCAGGGGGGGCAGATAGGTCAAACCGAGTTGAAAGAAAACCAGCAGACCCGCCGCCACCAGCGCCGCGCGGTTGCTCAGCAGGCCTTTGACCGACAGGGACGACTGCAGAATGAAACGGCTGTTGAACAGGTAGAAAAGCTGCCCGGATACCAGCACATTGACCGCCATGGTGCGTGCCGACAACAGAGAAGTGCCGTTGTTCAGCGCGTGGAAAAAAAACCCGATGGCAAAACAGGCCACAATCACGGCAACAAAGCCGATGCGCCACAACAGGTAACCCGAAACGATGGGTTCGTCCGGATCCCGGGGCGGTCGCCGCATGATTCCCTTCTCGGAAGGTTCGAAAGCCAGGGCCAGGGCCAGGGTGACCGCGGTGATCATGTTCACCCATAGGATCTGTACCGGGGTGATGGGCAGCTGGTTGAAAGCGAACGCCACCGTCGCCAGCACGATCAAGGCCTCGGCCCCGTTGGTCGGCAGGATGAAGAGGATCGTCTTCTTGAGGTTATCGTAAATGGTGCGGCCCTCTTCCACCGCATGCTCGATGGAAACAAAGTTGTCGTCGGCCAGGACCATGGCCGCGGCCTCCTTGGAGGCCTCCGAACCCTTGATACCCATGGCCACGCCCACGTCGGCACGCTTGAGGGCCGGCGCATCATTGACCCCATCGCCGGTCATGGCCACCACCTCGCCGTGAGACTGCAGCGCCTTGACGAGCCTGAGTTTGTGTTCCGGGCTGGAACGAGCAAAAACATCGTACTGCAGAACCGCCTCGCTCAACGCCTCGTCACTCATCTCCTCAAGCTCGCGACCGGTCATCCAGGTTTATTGCGGGCAGCAGCCGGTTGGCCATAAGCCTGCGGTTTACCTCAAGGGCACGCAGGCCAAGTTCAAGGGATCTAAGGCGTGGATGATTTTCAGGAATTACTCCGGGTGTTATAGCGGTCGGAATGTTAAGTGCTTCATCTACCCTTGGAAGAATTTCCACTTCCGGGATTATATTAGCCTGTAGTTCAATCGGGGTATTATTATCCAGCCAAAGGAAATTGGACAGGTCAAGCCTTTCCTGAACCAGATCTACTCTTGCCTGCTCCAGGTCCAACCGTCTGCTTTGCACAGATATTCTTGCTTCCACGGTATCTATGGCAGGAATTTCCCCCAACCGGGCATTTTGCTCAATCCCCACAAATCGTTCAACAGCATTTTCAAGGAAACCCTCATAGATGATCATTTCATTGTAGACCCGTACCCAGTCAAAATAGGCCAGAGCTGCAGCGTAAAGCACCTCATTAACCATGAGGTCACGATCTGCAACAGACTGGTCTCTGTAGATTTTGGCGCTGCGTAAGGAGGCCATACGCTTATTTATGAACATTCCCTGGCCCACATCTACAGAAACCCCTGCGCTAAAAAGGCCATCTGGTGGTACAGTCCTTTCAGGATTCAAATAAATTCCCTGGTTTTGCTCGAAATTAGCTTTGAGCTCAATACCATACCAGGTGGGGATCTTGAAGGTGGAATTTAAAATATCATAATATTCGGTATTTTTAAAAACCTTTCTGTCATAATCCACTTCAATTTTAGGATCAAACCCACCACGGGCTCGAAGCAATTCAGCTTCAGCCATGCTTAACTTTAAACCTGCCTGACTGGCAACGGGATGGAACTGCTTAACATATGCCAGGTACTCCTTAAAGGTAAGCACCTCAGGCAGTCGTTCCTGTGCAAGCAAAGCCTGGCCATAAAAAAGAAACAGGATACTAAGGAGGTATTTCATTCTCAATATTTTTCAATTGCAGCCTGTTGCGGCTGGTAATAATTAGGAGGAAAGCCGTTAAGGTTCCTCCATATCTCATACCAAATAGGGACCTCTTCCAACAGTGCAAGGGTTCTTGTACCACTGCCAATACGAACCTCCTTGGGCCACGGGTGGTCCTCTGGATCTGGTTCAAGCAGCACCCTGTAAAGCCCATTTTCGCTTATAAAATTCTCAATTGCAACCACTCTGGCGCCATAGGTTCCAAAAGAAAGGTTTTCCCATCCACTAAAAACAATGGCCGGCCAGCCGTCAAACTGCACACGCACTTTCTCACCTCTATGCAATAAAGGCACATCCAGCGGCCTTACAAAGGTCTCTACTGCGAGTTGAAAGTTTGAAGGCATGATCCCAACCAGGCGCTCTCCTTCCTTAAAGGTTTCTCCAATTCCAGCCCGTAAAGCCCTATTGATATAGCCATTTTGTGGGGCCAGAATGTAATAGAATTGATTTCTAATACTGTAATTGGTAAAATCATTCTCCAACTTGCTCACCTGTCCTTCTGCATCAAATTGATTGGACATGGCCGTGAACACATCACTTTCAGTTTTTGAGATCTTATCATTGTATTCGGCCTGGATTCGGTTAATCTCAATCTGGGCATTTACTATTTCATTCTCACTGGCCAAAAGCCTGTTTTGGCCGGAAATATCACGTGCCTGTGTCTCCTGCAGCTTTAATCTTGCCTGTTCTAAATCCGGTAGGGCTTTAAGTCCCTCCTCTTGGAGTTGGCGAATACGCTCAAATTGTATCCTGGCGATTTGCAAATTTGTTTCCGCAGCTTCCAGGTCTATGCTGTCACTCTTTACTTTTAAACGAGCCTGTTGCAGCTTGTTGTTTGCCTGCTGTATTTTTAGAGCTCTTTCGCTGTTTATTGCATTTATTTGAGAGGAAAGTGCTCCAACCTTACCCTTGTAAGATTCTACAGATCCGCTTTTTGCAGCAAGTTGCTCTCCCGTGCGCTCTATTAGCAAGGGGTCGAAATACTGGTTGTTTACTTCAGAAATATGTAGAATGGTATCTCCTTTATTCACAAAATCTCCTTCCTGCACATACCAACTTTCTATTCTTCCCGGGATGGGAGATTGGATTGTTTGAGGGCGGTGTTCCGGGCTTAATGTAGTCACGCTCCCTTTACCGGAAACCGTTTGGGTCCAGGGCAGAAACAAAATGATGAGCAGAAGAAAACTAAATCCAATCAAAATCCTGTTAAACCACTTATAATGAAGGTTCTGAAAAACTCTCTGAGCCGATTTATAACCGGACAGGTCGACTTTTTTATTCAATTTTTCCTGAGATATATTCAGCATAATCTCTATGTTTTATTTTTATTGTCCCTTTTTTCAAGGAGAACTATTTTATCACATACTTTTTCCCATAAAGGATTTTGACTGGCCACCAATATTGACCAAGTATGCAAAGGCTGTGTAAGAAATTCCAGAATCCTTTTTGCTTCTTCAGCTTCAAATAACTCCAGGGGTTCCTTAAGAATCAAAATATCCGGCTTTTTTACAATACATCTGGCCAGGATGATTCGCTTACCTATGAGTGAGGCAAGATGTTTTCCTTCCGGAAGAATATCGGTATGTATTCCATTAGGCTGTTCCTTTACAAATTGCGAGAGTCCTGCATGCTCGATGGCCCAATAAACATCTTTTTCAGGCACAGTAGGATCTCCAAAAGTGATATTTTCAAGCAGGGTGCCTTCAAAAGGAAATTCTTCAGCAAGGAAAACCCCCAGCCTTTTTCTATAATCATTTAGGCTTAAGCCATTTATGGAGATGTTATTTATATAAATATTCCCCTGTGAAATCTCATTGATTCCTGCTACCAGTTTTAAGAGGCTGGACCTGCCACTACCGTTTGACCCTTTGAGGAGTACCTTTTCGCCGGCTTTCATATCAAAGGAAATATCCTTTAAAATAATTTTATTACCTACCTTATAACTTACTTCTGCAAGCTCCAGGTTCAGAGGGCTTTTTTCTTCCAGTTTATTTCTGCCTTCCTCGTTTTCTAGATCCTTATCTACGACCTGGCCCATTTTCTCAAGCGATGTAAGGGTATCATAAATAACTTCAAGGCCTTTAATTAGTTTTTCCACAGCGCTAAGGATAAGAAGAATGATGATCTCTGCAGCAACAAACTGCCCTATATTCATTTCCTGGTTGAGTACCAGCAATCCACCTATGGCAAGTAAACCGGCTGTCACTAAAACTTTAAACAATACCAGTTTAATATACTGTATCCTCAAGATGCGGAAGTGTCCCTCCCGCGCCCGCAAATACTTATAGGTAAGCTTGTCATTCTTATCCATGGCAAGGCTGCTGTTTCCCGATAATTTGAAACTGAAAAGCGACCGGGCAACTTCCTGCAGCCAGTGTGCAACTTTATATTTGTGTTTAGACTCATCCAGGCTGGTCTCCAACCCTTTCCACGCGGTGAATTTGAAAACAAAATAAATTAGTGTGACCAGCAGAAGGCCGTAAATAATAAAAAATGGATGATATAGTGACAGTAGTATCAAACCAAAAAATATTTGAAGCAATGCTGCCGGGAAATCCAAAAGAAGCTTTGTCACTCCTTTTTGTACGTTCAGGGTATCAAAAAACCTGTTGGCCAGTTCTGGAGGATAAATATCCCGGAACTCCTCCATTTTTATACGGGGAAACCTGTAGGTAAACTCAAATGATGCCCGTGTGAAAATCTTTTGCTGAATGTTCTCTATGATCCGTATTTGCATGATCTCCAGCAAACCAACAAGACCTACGGCAAGGGTGACAAGAACCACCAGAATGACCCAGGAAGAACTTACCCTTCCTCCCTGGATAAGGTTTACAATTGCCTGAATTCCCAGAGGTACCGACATGTTGAGTAAACCCGCAAAAATCGCATAGTAAAAGATCTGTAGAATATCCTTCCTGTCCATTTTTAAAAGACCGGTTAGCCTTTTTATGGCAGAGCTGGTTTTTTTAATCATTCTTAGTATGTTTTAAAGTTGACAGGACCAGGTGATTAAAATACTGGGCCGGACTTAAATTCTCATTACAATCTGTAAGAGCCGGAAAATGGTCCCGCAAGAAGTGTTGATGCAGCCCTCCTTCCAACACTGTACTTGCCAGTGCTGCAGCATAGGGGTAATCACTGTTTACAGCAAGAATCATCTGTTTTAACCGAATGATTAGTCTGTTATATATCTCAAAAAAACCTTCCTTGTTTTCCTGATCTACTTCTTTGTTAAGGTATGATTTTGAAAATTCATTCACCACCACTTCATTTAATATAATCTCATCAATATGCGAGCTAAGGCCATCTTTTTTGATTCGACGGGTTAACACGTTGATAGCTGTTTCCAATACCAGCTCTGAATCTTCAATGTTATTGGTAGCAAAAACGAGCTGATATTCTTTCCATGCCCAATACCAGGATGTTAGATAAAGTAAAAGCTTGTGCTTGTTCTCAAAATACCGGTAAATGCTGCTCTCATTAGATCCAATTTCCAATCCCAACTTTTTAAAGGTGAAATTTTCAAAACCAATGTCATTGATTAGGACAATGCTGTTTCCAATGATTTTTTTTCCCAGAACAGAGGATTCCGGATCCTTTAAATATAGATTTTCGTTCACCCCAATTTTTAATACTGAAAATAACTGCTTCATACTATATGCGATCTTACGTGCAAAAATAATAGTATCACTATCACTTTTGCAAATATTACCTCAAAAATATTTCATAATTTTTTAAAAAGCGTTGATTTAATACTAGTTTCTCATTGTGGGGATTAAAAGAGAAAACATTAAGCAAGTAGCCACTTGGTTAAAGAACCCAATTGACCTATTCCTCCAGAAATCCTTACGGCGCAAACTATCAATCATTTACTAAAAAATCGGGTTAAATTAAAATCTGAAAAAATAAAGCCTTAAATTTAAATAGTGAAGACATCCGTTGGAGCTTAATTACTACTAAAAAATGATAGGTATGACTTACAAAAGAATTTTAATCGCAATAGATGAAGAACCTTCTGCTGAAAATGTAGCTAAACAGGGGCTTCAGCTTGGTCAACAGTTAAAGGCAGAAATAGCAGTTGTAAGTGTGGCCAATACCAACGACCTTCTTACCGATGGAGGAGTAACTCCCGATGAAATGGCCGATATTATACGAAGTGATACAAGGAAAAACCAAAAAAATATCCTTGGCAGCCTTTTTAAGGATTATGAGGTCACCCAATTTGTTGAAGAGGGAAAACCTCATGAAATGATTCTAAAAGTTGCAGGTGAATGGAATGCCGATATCCTGGTAATGGGCGCTCAGTCCAAGACTGGTCTAACCAAGGTATTGTTAGGCAGCGTTTCTGAAAAAGTGATAAATAATACAGAGATCCCTGTTTTTTTAGTGAGTACAAAAGAATAATACAGTAGCCTTCATTTTTAGCGGTCGTTGAGGGTTTAGCCGGCCCAAGGTCTTTGATTTTTTTTTCATTGTTGCCCGGTAAACATTTTTATTAAAGCTGAAACCACGTCTGCATTGAGCATTCCGAGTAGATTTATAAAAACAGACCTTGCTTTTATAAATTTTTTAAAATATGTTGATAATTAAAGTGTACTGGAAAAATTGGTATTTTAACTAAATGTTTATCAGTTTAATTGAAAACAAGTCTTTGTTATTCATTCTTGCAGGTACGTCAAAGGCAGAACGATCTTGATTCTTTACCGGACATTACTGATTTTTTTGTATTAACATACTCTTGGGATATAAGTTAATATAATACGAAATAACGCTTGTTTAACAATTTCTGGTACTTATTAAAAGTAATTTTATTTACTAGAATCAACTTAAAAAATCTTAAAATGAAACTAAAATCAAAAAATCTTTACTTGCCTATTTTAGGTGTCTTTTTACTGCTCCTTATAGGTTGTGGGCCATCTAAAAACACATCTGACAAACTTGTTTCAGATTCTGTTGATGCCAAAGCCACAATTATCGCCAAACACCCAAATATGTCAGAGCTTTTCTCAACATCAAAGGGATATGCCATTTTTCCAAATGTGGGAAAAGGAGCCTATATTGTTGGTGGTGCTTCGGGTAACGGAACCGTTTATGAAAATCAAAGAATGGTAGGGTATGCAGATCTTAAACAGTTGGATATTGGATTGCAACTTGGCGGTAAGGCCTTTATAGAAGTGTTGTTTTTCCAAACACAAGCAGCTCTGGATGAATTTAAAGGTGGAAGTTTTCAACTCTCAGGAAATGTTTCCGCAGTAATTTTAGAAGAAGGAGCTTCCAAAACTGTTGAATTCAGCAATGGAATTGCGGTTGTTACCATGCCCAAAGCTGGAGCGATGGCCGGAATTTCTGTAGGCGGACAAAGATTTGAGTTTTTCCCTTTAAACTAATTCTTTAAGAGATAAGCCTAATGGAAATGGAATCCACTGCAAATAATGGAATGCCTTTAAACGTTAGTGTTTTAGGAAAGAAATAGTTTAATGAAATTTTTAATAACTATTATGAAAACAGTTAAATCAATTTTTTCGCTGATCTTATTATTGATTGCTTTTGGGACTACGGCACAAACCAAAGAGCAACAGGAAATTATGAGGGATGCCCAAATGGCACAGGAGGCATTTATAGCTAATGATCCTAATATGGCCGATTTATTTAGAAATGCTACTGGCTATGTTATTTTCCCCAATGTAGGCAAAGGTGCCTATATAGTGGGAGGTGCTGCAGGAAATGGGGTTGTATATCAAAACGGGAAAGCCATAGGAATGGCCAAATTAAGACAATTGGATATTGGACTGCAAATTGGAGGTCAGGCCTTCAGGCAGGCAATTTTGTTTCAAACCCAAGCCGAACTTGACCGTTTTAAGGCAGGAAATTTTGAGCTTTCCAGTACGGTTTCTGCCGTAGCCATTGAAAAAGGGGTGGCAAAATCCATCGAATTTAGGGACGGAATAGCTGTGGTCACTATGCCAAAAGCCGGAGCGATGATCGAGGTTTCCGTTGGTGGTCAGAAGTTTGAGTATGAAAGTTTCTAAGTTTATTATTCAAAAAGATCTATAAAAAATTTGCTTTTTATTGGATCTTTCTGAAAGATTTTATTAAAAAAACAACGTTAAAATATCCGATTTAGGGAATCTTCGTTATTTTTGTAAATTATCAAATAATTCCCTATCCAAATGAGAGCAAAAATCACCTTAAAAGAGCTGGCCAAATTATTGAATGTTTCGGTGTCTACAGTGTCAAAATCCCTAAATGACAGTCCGGAGATCAGCCCAAAAACAGTTCAGCGGGTGAAGGAGTTGGCTGAACTGCATAAGTACCGGCCCAATCCCACCGCTGTAAATTTAAAAAGGAACCGAACCGGTAACATCGCTGTAATTGTGCCTAATATTGCCAACACTTTTTTTGCCAAGGTTCTTGGAGGTGTGGAAAATGAAGCCCGGAAACTTGGGTTTCAGGTAATTACTTATATTACAAATGAATCCCTGAAGCTGGAACAACAAATAACCGAACTGGTTTCAAATGGCCTGGTAGATGGATTGTTGATCTCTGTATCTGAAGAAACCCAGAAATTGAAAGATTATGATCATTTATTCCGACTTACAGAATATGAAATTCCGGTAGTATTATTTGACAGGATAAATGTTGATATGGAACTGGATAAAGTAGGGGTAGATGATAAACAAAGTATTTATAACGCTGTTAAGTTCTTACATTCCAAAAATCTAAATAAAATAGGACTGGTATGTGCCCTTGGTGATATTGGCCTTGGAAAACAGCGTATTGAAGGTTTTGAGAACGCCTGCAGGGATCTTGATATTCCCCTGAATAATGACTTTTTAATTATCGCTCCGGATACTGCTACCTTAAAAACCAAACTTAATAAATTACTTCAGGCAGAAGAAATGCAGGCCCTAATAGGTCTTGATTACCTCAGTACTTTACTCGCATCACGAGTAGTCCAAGAAAACAAGCTAAATATTCCGGAAGACATCAAAATAATTGGCTATGTTAATGAAGATTTTGCTCCATTTTTATTGCCCTCGATAAGTTATGTGGATCAACATCCGCTTGAAATGGGAGAGATTGCCGCATCTTTATTGATAGATAGAATTCAAAAGCTAAAAGGAAAGGAAGTCATCAATAAAATACTTAATACGGAGTTTGTTCATCTTGATTCTACACGGTTTTAAATAAATGCAGTTTTTAAAAGCCTGGACAGTTCATTTAATCTATTAGCTGGTTTATTTCCCTGAAATTTTAATTTCTGAATCTTACTTGCTTTCATCTTCATAGAGGGCTAAGTTTTATGCTTTCAAATTCCTTTATGGATTTTAAAGAAAATAACTTTAAATTAGCTCAAAAATTTTTTTGTACCTAAAATATCTTCTTTTATTCGTCCTGATATCATTTCCTGGTTTCTGTCAGGAATTACCCCCTGTAATAAATTTCAATCCGAATCAGTACGACGCCGGAAATCAAAACTGGAATATTTCCCAACATGCTAACAGGAATATATATGTGGCCAATAGCATGGGCCTTCTTGAATACACAGGAGCTAAATGGAATTTATACCCAATTCCAAATAATACAATAGCCAGGTCTGTTCAGGTAGCCGGGGATAAAATATTTACAGGTGCCTATATGGAAATAGGGTACTGGGAGAAAAACAGTAAAGGTGTGCTGGAATATACCAGTTTGATGCCCAATTTTCCCGGAGAAGTGAATGATGGAGAACAGTTCTGGCATATGGAATACATGGGGGATATGCTAATTTTTCAAAGTTTTGAAGGACTTTATCTATGCAATCTCAAAACCCTTGAAATATCAAGAGTGGCTACTCCACCTGTTGCAATCACCAATCTTTTTAAAGGAGAGCGAAGTGTTTATTTTCAAATGATGGCAGCCGGCCTGTTTACCATAAAAAACAACCAGCCTGAGATTGTTATTCCCCCGGAGGTAATAATAGATATTGAGATTATGCATGTTTCTCAAAAAGGAAGTGCTCTTCAACTTATTAGTCGGGACGGAAACTTTTATGACTGGGATGGACAGGAGTTGAGAAGGAATTATTTGGAACTAAGTGAAAAATTGCGGAATCAAAGTATTTATTCTGCCCATAGTCTTGCAGATAATTCATTTATCCTTGGAACGGTGGAGCAAGGAATCTATCACGTGGATGTGAATGGAACTATCCTGTATCATTTCAACCAGAAAAATGGATTGATCAATAATACTGTGCTGGACCTTTTTGTGGATAAGGATAAAAACGTTTGGGCCGGCCTGGATAATGGACTCAGTATTATTAACCTGGATTCCCCTTTTATGCTTTACCAGGATAATTATGGCAATTTGGGCTCTGTTTATACCTCTTTGCAAACAGAGGATTTTCTTTATGTGGGCACCAATCAGGGATTGTATTTCAAAAGGAAAGATGATGGGATTTTCACCTTGATGGAAGGCACCAATGGCCAGGTTTGGAGTTTACAGCAAGTTGGCGCCAATTTATTTTGTGGTCATAATAATGGGACCTATATTATAAATGGAGAGGTTGCTACCAGAATCTACGATCATTCCGGAACCTGGGTGATAAAAAATTATGAAGGAAATCCAGGGTATTATTTACAGGGACATTATAACGGAATTAGCCTTTTGAAAGAAGAAAACGGAAATTTCAATTTTATAGGTATGATGGAAAATTTCCCCCATTCCACAAAATTTTTGATTTCCGAGAAAGACGGCGATATCTGGGCGGTAAATGAGCATAAAGGGGTTTACAGGATCCAGATGGATTTTCCTAAGACAAATGTTAGCAGTATTGAAAATTATACTTTTGAGGCCAACTCAGGTATAAATTCCAGCATTTTTAAATTTAATGATACATTGTATTATTCTTCAAAGGAAAAATTGTTTCAATTTCAGGAATCAGAGAATAAATTTAATAAAGAGAGCAGCCTCTCAACTTTATTTGATGAACTCGATCTCGTATCTGGAATATTGATCAATACAAGCGATAATGTACTTTGGGGTTTTCTGAACGATGCCGTGATTAATATAGAAGTGGGACAATTGAGCAATACCTATAAAATGGGGATGGTTCACCTGCCAAAAGATCTTCGGAATATTACACTTGGCTATGAAAATATCACCTTGCTCGATAATAATGCCTATCTGCTTGGTGTTTCCAACGGATATTTAAAATTCCAAAAGGAATTTAACCGAAACCAGGATTATAAAATTAAAATAGACAAGGTTTTTATTGCAGCCTTAGATGAATCTCCGGAACTGATAGCTCTTAATGACTCGCCTACCTTTCATTATAAATCAAATAATATTTCCTTTGATTATAGTATTCCGGAGTATAAAAAATTTATTAGCCCGGTCTATAGCTACCGGCTTTTAGGCCTAAGTCCCAATTGGACCAGCTGGACAGAGGATTCGTCGGTTGATTATGCGAATCTATCTTTTGGCAATTATGAATTTCAGGTGAAAGCAAAAATGGGTAATCAGGAGCTGGATACCGTAAGATATAATTTTATAGTTTCCAGGCCCTGGTATCTTGGCTATTTGGCAATTGTAGTATATATAGCCTTGGTTTTTATAATTGCTTACTTTATAAACAAGGGCTATAAAAGAAAACACCTAAGGTTGATAAGGGAAAAGGAAAAGGAAATGAAATTGAAGAATCTGGAGGTTGAAAAGAGGATGATAGAACTCCAGAATGAACAACTTGAAAAGGAAATGACCGGAAAGAACAAGGAACTGGCTGCTTCTACCATGAGTCTTATAAAAAAGAATGAATTTCTATCCAGTATAAAGGATAAATTAAAAGAATCTAAGGAAACTTCCGAAGTGCGATCAGTTATAAGGACAATCGATAAAGATATTAGTGAAGAGGATAACTGGAACTTTTTTAAAGAAGCTTTTAATAATGCCGATAAAGATTTCTTTAAGAAGATGAAAAGCAGTCATCCTAACCTTACTGCCAACGATCTAAAACTGTGCGCATATTTAAGACTCAATCTCTCTTCAAAAGAGATAGCTCCTTTGTTAAATATTTCGGTAAAAAGTGTAGAAATTAAGCGATATCGATTGCGAAAAAAAATGGAATTGACTCATGATTCCAATTTAGTGGATTATATTTTGGAAGTATAACCTATACATTTTAATTTTTCACCTCTACAATACCTCTACATTTTTAAATATCTAATTTTATTGTAGTCAAATATAGTTGTTGTAAATCACACATTTACGATCGTATAAAGCTATATTTTAAAGGTTGTCGCGCTGCTTTACTCCACATCTTTTTGTGAAATCACCTCTCTGTATGTTTTTTGTACAGGTTACTTTCCAACCAACTTAACATTCAATTAATATATTGCTAAGGCAAATTTAACAATTAGTCCAATGAGGAAATTCACATGTTTAATAATTGCCCTACTAAGTGGTATTTTGTCTATGCATTCTCAATCGATTTCGGTCCAGGGAAATGTAACAGATGAAAATAATATACCATTGCTGGGGGTGAATGTTTTAGTAAAAAATGAAAGCCGGGGTACAACAACAGATTTTGACGGAAACTTTACTTTAGAGAATGTCGCTCCCGGTGATGTTCTACAGTTTTCCTATGTTGGATTCTTCCAACAGGAACTGCCAGTTAGAGACGGTAGCTTTTTAAGAGTTATGCTCCAAACCGATTCTGAGTCTTTGGATGAAGTCGTGGTAATTGGATATGGTACTCAGCAACGAAGGGATATTACCGGAGCTGTTTCTGTGGTTACCAACAAGACCATATCAGAATTAAACCCAATCAAATTGGAGCAGGCATTACAGGGTACCGCGGCCGGAGTAAATGTGTTGCCATCTTCCGGAGCTCCGGGGGCCGGGATCAACATTAATATTCGTGGGATCGCATCAAACAGTGTGAATGGCCCACTTGTATTAATAGATGGGTACCAGGGCGATCTTGGAACCTTAAATCCTAATGATGTGGAATCCATCTCTATTCTAAAGGATGCGCAGGCAGCTATTTATGGTATAGCCGGAGCAAATGGGGTAGTTATTATCACCACTAAATCCGGAAAAAAGAATACTGCTCCCGTTGTTCAGTATGATGCTTATACCGGGTTGCAGGAATCCTCAAGAAAAATTCCAGTATTAAACGCAACAGAATATGCCCTTCTTACTAATGAGGCATATGCCAACAATGGGCAATCTTTACCATTTCCCAATGTTAGTAATCTGGGCATAGGGACAGACTTTCAAGAAGCGGTTTTTGATGTTTCTCCCATAATGAGTCATAATCTTTCACTGAGCGGAGGATCGGAGAGGGTTACCTATTCTGTAGGAGGATCTCATTTGTATCAGGAAGGGATTGTAGGTGCTAAAAAATCTGATTTTACCAGAAGTACCGCTCGATTTAACATTGGAATAGATATTTCAGAAAAATTTGACTTCAGTGCAAATTCTATCTATACAAATATAGACCGAAGATCCATCAACGAGAATGGCTTGGGGTCTGTTTTATTTAATGCATTGAACATAGCACCAACCTTCGGAATAAATGAAGAAGATCTGCAGGGAAGACTTGGAAACGAGATCATCAATCCGCTTTCTCAAATTGAAGACACCTATAACGATTACAATCTTAATAAATTCAACGGATCTTTTAACCTGGATTATTTGCCTATCCCGGAACTTAAATTAACTTCAAGAATAGGTTATAACCTTTCCTTGAGTAAAGGAAAAGTTTTTGCTCCTATTGTTTCATACGGTCCCGGAAAGGTTTTTAATACGCCAAGAAGTACGGTTAACCAAAACAGGATCAATGACAATGGGTATACCTACGATTTGTTTGGGACTTATGAAAAAACCTTTGCAGAGGCGCATCACTTAACCGCAACTGGCGGGATGACCGTTATAAGGAATTGGGGTGATGGACTTTTTGCCACAGGGTATGATGTTCCCAATAATTCCTGGGAATTTGCGGACATCAGTTTAACCACCGGAACCAACGACGGACTCAACAACGGTGCTTATGTTTATGATGTACGGAAACTTTCGTTCTTTGGAAGGGTTCAATACGACTATAAAGGAAAATATTTAGTCTCCGGAATGCTTAGAAGGGATGCATCTACAAGATTTGCACCCGGAAACAGGGTAGGGTATTTCCCTTCTGCAACTGTCGGATGGATCCTGTCTGATGAAGATTTTCTTAAGGACTCAGAAACGATCTCTTTTCTGAAATTAAGGGGGAGTTTCGGGATTCTTGGAAACGACGAAGCAGGGGGATCTGAGTTTTACCGCTCCCTTCTAAATGGAGAAGCTACTTACGTTCTAAATGGTGCCCTGGTTAATGGGACTGCACTTGGAAGAATTCCAAATCCTTCTTCAGGATGGGAAGAATCAGAAAAAACCAACATCGGGGTAGATCTTCGATTGTTCAGGAGTAAAATAGATATCACTGCCGATATTTTTAGAGAGGACCGTAAAAATCTTCTCGTAGCAGGAATTCCGGTTTCAGGAATACTGGGTGGAGGTGCACCGGGTGCCGGAGCGCCAACTATCAATGCGGGAACAACCCGAAATGAAGGTGTGGAATTCTCCATAAAATATTCAGATAATATCGGGGATGATTTTAGATATAATATTGGTTACAATGCTACTGTAATTCGAAATGAGGTTGTTGCCGTAAATGGGACAGAATTTGTTGCAGGTGGACAGTTTGGAGTTGGCCAGCCACAACCAGCCCGTTTTCAGGCCGGATTCCCAATAGGATATTTCTACGGATATAAAACCGACGGGATTTTTCAAAATCAGGCAGAGGTAGATGCGCATCCTTCCCAGGCTGCACTTGGGGGCGCAGCAGCTCCCGGAGATATCAGGTATGTGGACGTGAATGGGGATGGTGTTATAGATACCAATGACCGAACAAACATTGGCGATCCTATTCCCAATGCTACAATGGGACTTAACCTGAACCTGAATTATAAGAATTTTGATTTCGTTGCATACACCTTCGCTTCTTTAGGGAATGATATGGTACGGAATTACGAAAGAAATCAGCCAAATGTAAACAGGCCGGCTTTTATTCTGGACAGGTGGACCGGACCGGGAACAAGCAATGAAGTACCGCGGGTTTCAACCGGAGCGACTTCAAATATGGCGTTTTCAGACTATTATGTAGAGGATGCTTCCTATGCCAGAATACAAAATGTACAACTAGGGTACACCTTACCTGAAGGGTCGCTAAGCAGTGCTGGAATAAGCAGGCTTAGGGTATATGCCTCTGTAAACAACCTGTATACTTTTACAAAATACCGGGGATTTGATCCTGCGGCATCAACCGGAGAAGCTATAGGAGGTGGGATTGATTATGGATTCTATCCAATTCCCAGAATTTTCCTTGCCGGAATAAACCTAAACTTTTAAAATACAGCACTATGATGATACTTAGTTCAAAATTTAAACAAATTCTGCTGCTGCTTGCACTTATAAGCTTTATAGGTTGTAGCGAGGATTATTTAGATAAAACCGAAGAATATAATATAGATTCCGAGAATTATTTCAATTCTGAGGATGACTATAATAACGCCCTTATCGGGGTATACGATTTGCTTCAGGCTACCTACGTAAATGTACTTCTTGGAGAGATCGCTTCAGACAATACCTTAAGCGGAGGAGAAAGTGCTACCGACGTAATTGGGTTTCAGCAGATAGATGAAATGACCCATACTCCTGTAAATGACAACCTGGGTGATCTTTGGGACTGGAATTTCGCTGGAATACAACGCGCAAATTACCTGCTTGAATTCAAAGATAAAACCGATTTTCCGGGAAAAAATAAAGTAATCGCTGAAACCAGATTCCTTCGTGCTTATTTCACCTTTGAACTTGCAAAGTGGTTTGGTCCTATTCCTATAAAAGGGGATGAGCGCTTTGTACTTGGTGATGAAAAAACAATTCCAAGAGCATCTTTAGAGGAAGTATATGCACAAATAGAATCCGATCTTCAGTTTGCAATTGATAATCTTGATTACACCGCGCCCCAAGTTGGACGTGTAACTAAAGGTGCCGCCCAGGCACTTAAAGGAAAAGTGCATTTGTACCAGGATGAATTTCCGCAAGCTGCAGATGTTCTAACCAACCTTATAAATAGTGGTACTTACCAACTTACAAATTTCACTACTTTATTTGAGTATGAAGGGGAAAATAATGAAGAGTCTGTTTTTGAAGTACAATATACAGGAGAGCAAGGTGCCGGTTTTGGATGTTTGCAATGTAGCGAAGGAAATGTCGCTGTTGGATTCCAGGGCATACGCAATTACAACGGCCCTTTATTTGAGTCCGGTTTTAGCTTTAATGTGCCGGTACAGGAAGTTTATGATTTGTTCACCGAGGATGATATAAGGAGAGATCTTTCAATTCTTGATATCGTTGCCTGGGCGAATGAAACAGGTGCAACCTATGGAGAGGGGTATAAACACACCGGATTCTTTAACCGGAAATATTTACCACGTCAAAATGATAATTTGGGAGATGCCAATCTTACCCAACCCAACAATTACAGGGCCATACGATATGCCGATGTTTTGTTGATGGCTGCAGAAGCACTTAACAGGGGTAATGTTGATGACGGCCTGGCAAGAACCTATCTTAACCTGGTTCGCGAACGTGCAGGTTTGACCCCATCAGAGGTTTCCGGACCTAACTTAACAGAAGCAATTTTTCTTGAAAGAAGACTGGAACTGGTTGGCGAAGGCCACCGTTTCTTTGACCTGGTACGCACCGAAAGAGCAGCTCAGGCAATTGACGGATTTACAACCGGTAAAAATGAAATATTCCCTATTCCTCTCGAAGAGATTGAATTCTCTGCTGGGAACTGGCAACAAAATCCTGGCTATTAATAACACTAAAATAAGGACCCATGAAACATATTAAACAAGTACTAGTATTTTTATTAATCATCAGTGTATTCAATTCCTGCGAAAAGGAGGAAGTGGTATCGTATGCATTGGATGATATTTCGGCACCTACTAATATCGCTGCGCTTTTCGATATTTCCGCAGAAGAAGTTGGTTTGGTGACCATTACCCCTTCGGCAGATGGAGCCACGATGTTTGAAATTTATTTTGGCGATGTGGAGAATGAAACTCCAACGGAAGTTGCCCCAGGGGAAACAATAACCCATGTGTATGGGGAAGGCGAATTCAATCTCAGGATTGTAGCCGTTGGTCTTACAGGGCTTACAAGTGAGCTTGTGAGGGTTGTGACCATCTCACTGGAAGCTCCGGAAGATCTGGAAGTGAATGTGAAAATCTCAGGCACAAATCCATTTGAAATAGAAGTAACTCCTTCTGCTACAAATGCTACCGTATTTGATATCTATTTTGGTGATGTGGAAGATGAAGAGCCAACTACAATCATGGCTGGAGAAACCGCAACTCATGTATACGCAGAAGTTGGTGATTATTCAGTTAGGGTAGTAGCAAGAGGCGCGGGTGCAGCAACTTTGGAAGTAACAGAAGAAATTTCCATAACAGGTGCTTCCAACGCGGTTAAGCTTCCAATTACTTTTGAAGATGCTACCGTAAATTATGC
>JAWOHC010000038.1:0-4715 GCA_046496275.1 Gillisia sp. | reverse complement strand
ACCACATCTGTTTGATCTGTGGCCATACCACCGTGATCATCGGTATGATAGACGATCTCTTTTCCTTCGTAAACTCCCTTAACAAGGAATGCAACCGAATCTACCTGGTAAAGACTCCTCATTTGCAGAGGAAGCGTTTCTCCAACCCTGAGCATTCCCATCCTTTGGCTGCTCATTTCTATAATGTGCATATCTTTATCGCTTTGCACCATCCAGAGGCTGTCTTGCTTAAATATCCGGATATCTCCCTTTCCTTCCGAGCTTGTAGAAAGCCCCAGTTTTCCCATGGGTAAATGATCGCCTTTTGTGAGAAGATGGTCTTCCCTTATTCCCCCAAAAGCCAAAACCACCTCTATAAGAGTATCTTTCCCGGGGACATATTCCTTATGAGCTCCCTTCAGGTATTCCTCCAGGGAAACATTAAATGACCTGTTGCCCAAACCGGCAACTACTGTTTGAGGCTTAAACTTATAAGAACTCAGTTCCATAGGTTTGTCGTAACGCAAATTTTTATCCTTATCTGCTTCGGCGATTTGTAGAAAATGCCCTGCAGAAAAAAATGTATGCTTTACTTCGCCTTCCCTAATATGAATAACACCTTCATTCCCAAAATAACGGGTTACCCCGGCACCAAGGATCATGATCACAAATGCGATATGAAATGCCCCAAGCGGCCAGCGCTTTGCGGTAAAGAGTTTATATTTTTTGATGTGTGAAAGAAAATTCACCGCAAGCCATATCAATATTACCTCAAACCACCAGGCCTCATAAACCGCCTCTCTTGCCACAGCCGTACCGTAATCATTTTCAATAAATGTGGCTACCCCCATTGCGACTGCAAAGACAACTATAAGTAAAAAAGAAACTTTGGTAGACAACAGCAAATTCAATAATTTCATAACAATCCTAATTTTATAAAAAATCAATTTTTTTCCGCAAAAAAATAAAGAACCCCTGGGCAAGCCTGTGAGGTATGATTGAAAAATACTTTTAAAAATTCGAGGCAAGCCCGTGTGAATGAAATTCATGTCGGGCAGGCCCCGGGCAACCTGCCCTTCCGCGAGGTGGGTTTAAAACAGCAAACCGATGAACCGGTTTTTCATTGTGGGTCTGTAAATCATCATAAAATATCCCCAGTTTTGCATCCCTGACGCATCCTGTACATTCTGCAAATATTCAAGGTTATCGTCTGCAAAAAACTGGCTGTACCCTGCCTGGAAAGAAACCGCGCTGTTCAAAACATATCCCATGCTAAGATCTGTTTCATAACCCAGGTGTTTATTAGGTTCATTGCCAGTCCCGGAAACAGGGGCATCACTATAAAACGAATGGGTGTTAAGAGACATAAATAGCTTTGAATTCATATCATATCGCATCCTTAGAAAAACGTCTCTTAAACCTACAGAATTCTCGTGCCGGCCTCCCACGTAAAACATGTCCATATACCCGTTATGCGCGTGGTTGGTTCCATAGAGGGGAGAAAAGGAATTGTTCTCACCGTTGTTACTGGTGGGATCTGTACCACTAAGCACTTCTATACCCAGGGTGAATCGAAGACGTTGTCCTTTTTCGGGATCTAATGTGAAATTTTGTGAAACCTGGGCACTTACATCAAAAGCATTTACATCGCTTCCCTGACGGTCCTTTCCAAATTGATAATAATAAAAGCCCGATAAGGTTGTATTGCCCAGCTGATATCTTAAGGTAGGAAGTCCAAGGGTTTGACGGTAATTAATTCCGGTATTGATTATTTCATTATTTAGGTCCAATTGTGAATATTGCAATCCATTATTCCAGAAAAGTGCAGAGAAATTAAATTTTCCAAACGCATTTTCATACCTGAGGAATTGAGCAACTTTATATTGGTTGGGAATGCTGAAGAAATTACCGCTCAGTTTTTGATCATCCTGATTATACCCTCCTCCTGCGTGCAATTTCATCGCTCCTTTTTCATATTTCAAAAGCGCAAAATCATGGGCTCTTCCCTGCAATGCCCAATCCAGGTTGCCCAGAAACCGTGCATTATCATAGTTAAGCTCCTGCCGCCCCAGTTTTACACTGAAATTTTCAAACAGGGAGGTTTCGGCCCAGGCCTCGTGTACAGAAAGGAAACCATCGGTCAACTTTACCTGAGGGGTATTGCCCCAGGTGCGAACATCCTGCACACTCACGTAAAATTTAAAGCTATCGACTTCATATTGAACATTGATACGTGCCCGCTGGGCTATGAATGAGGCGGCTTCATCGCTCTCTTCTATAAGTTTTCCAAAACCGTGGCGATATTCTGCCCTTTGTACAAGTTGCCCGTCAACAGTAAACTGAGCCTGTGCAGTATTCGTTAAGGCCCAGGAAATAGCAATTATCAGGCTTATAGCCGATGTTGTTTTCATTAAAGTTTTTTTTAAACCAGGTAGATACCTGAGTAAGCATCCTATTATAATGTCTGAAA
Organism: Gillisia sp.; assembly: GCA_046496275.1. Taxonomy (GTDB): domain Bacteria; phylum Bacteroidota; class Bacteroidia; order Flavobacteriales; family Flavobacteriaceae; genus Gillisia. The sequence goes on along the minus strand of JAWOHC010000038.1, from coordinate 2,266 downwards.
TTTATTTTTCTGAAATTTTTCTGCCGGGCAAAGTAGCGCTTTCCCGCTCCTTACCTTCTTTTAACCACCTTGGGACTACCTCTTCAATATAGCGCTGTTTGTTTTTCAATTCGGTAGGCATATCAAGGCCGATATACTCCTGCAAAAATTCCTTGCTTTTAAAATCGGGGATTTCCACCGGCTCCATTTGCCCCAGTGAAGCCAGTAATCTAACTAATAAAATTCGGGTTTCCTGAATCTTTCCTGTGCCAGAGCTTACGATCCTGCTGGTTTCAAGCGGTGCGTGAAAGGCAGCTCCATGAGAAGCAACAGTGAAATCCCAGCGCCATTGTGCGTGTCTTATTCCCATAAGAATATCTGCCATCTGGGCTTCGGTAGCGCCAAGGTCCCAGGCCTTTTTAGCTTCTATATGCGCTTTGGCGATCTCCTTTTGCAAATAACTTGTTCCTTGTTTGATCTTGGTCTGGCGTTCATAAACATCAGATATAAGATCCTCTTTTTTCTCTCTGTGGCACACAAAACAGGAATTTTCAACATTGGATAATGGCGATCCAATATGGTGATCGGTAAATTTTTGTCCGCCTTCAGTTTTGTAAGGCATGTGACAATCTGCACAGGAAACTCCCCTTTTTGCGTGCACTCCCATAGAGAAGATCTCATAATCCGGGTGTTGTGCTTTTATCATTCGTGCTTTGCTCAAAGGGTGAACCCAATCGGCAAATTCAATAGTATCATAATATGCTTCCATGGCCTCAACGGTTAAGCCATCCTGCCAGGGAAAAGTGAGATAGGCAGCATCTTCTTTGCCGGGGATATCTTTGGCAAAATAATATTCCACGTGGCATTGCGCGCAAACCAGGGAACGCATTTCCTGGTGGGATGCATTGGCAATATCCTTACCCATAGCCTCAAAAGCCTCTACAAGAGCAGGACGTGTGATGGTAAGGTTCATGTTTTGTGGGTTGTGGCAATCGGCACAACCAATAGGATTTATAACCTCACTTCCAAAGTCCGAAAATTTCTGACTGTAGAATTCTGTCACCCCCATTTCACTCATCAGCCTTGGTACATCTGGACTCTTACAGGTCCAGCAGGTACTTGGCATTGGCCCATCACCTTTTTCCATGGGGGAACCAACCCGTGCGGTGTTCTGTATGTCTGTGACCGCATGGGAGTGCCCCCTGGGCTGATTGTAATCCTTGCTGAAGGCATATCCTGCCCACAGGATCACGAGTTCTGGTTGGTCGTCCAGCACATCTGCAAATCCGCTGGTGCTGTAAAGCCCTTTGAAGGTGGTATCGGCCGTTTTGCGGTAGGACTGATATTGCCGGGGGTAATTAAGACCCCAAACAGAGTCCCTGGGCTCAATTCCCTCTATTTCAACCTGAGGCTGATAGGCAAACCGGGCTTCCGCCTTGCGGTCAATAATGGAGTTGGCAAGTAAAGCCAGCAGAAACACTGCAATGATGGTTAGAAGTAGAATGATCCAGTTTTTCATAGGTACGAGAATTAATATCTGAAAGCTTTTTTGGTTAGTATGATTTCAAAATTTTATGGTGTGGGCCGGGCTATGGTATCGCTTTTATCTTCAATGCCATTTATATAGGTCCTCATCCAGGCTGGTATAATGTCTCTTTTTTCAGGTACGTGTATGGGCATAGGTTCAATTTGATACCCTACAGAGGAAAGGCTTTTTACCCTGCCATGCGGCACCTCCCTGTGGCATTCCCAACAAGTGCGGTCTGTCCTGTGAAATTCGTGATTTTCTACGGTTGCCATTAATTTAGCATCGGTTACACGTGTGTCGTGGCAGCGAATGCAATTATCCTGAATAACTTTTGCTGAAGATTCCCGGGCCACAATTACTTCGGGTTCTGCGCGAAGGGTGAAAATCGCCGAATGGTACAGCCCATCCATCGCCTTAAAATAATATTGATTGAAAACGTTGTTATGAGGCACGTGGCAGTCATTACAACTGGCCACCTCCCGGTGGGAACTTTTGTTCCAGGTAAGGTATTGAGGAGTCATAACATGACAGTTCATGCAGGCCTTGGGATCATCAGATAAATATGAGGCTGCATTGCTGAGCTTTAAAATGTAAAATCCAAGACCTAAAAATGCTCCTATTGAAAGGGTTGCTGCTAATCTCCATTTTGGGGGAGGAAGTAGTCTTTGGAAAAAGCTTCTCTTTTTTACAGATCCGGCCATATATGCTTCAGTTTATTTCGCTAACAAAAATAAAACCAGGCGTACGTCTAAAATATGA
>JAWOHC010000359.1:0-2706 GCA_046496275.1 Gillisia sp. | reverse complement strand
AACCTTATGTCCCTCAGCCTCCAGACAGTAAGCGAGCGTCTTGCGGATATTGGCCTCGTCGTCCACGATGAGGATATTGAGGGGGGTGGATTTACAATCAGTATCTGTTATCATTGCATGTCATTTTTCAAGCGAGGTAAGTCTTTTCCGACAAAAATTCACCTTTGGAATAGATAACGATATTTATGCGAATAACTCAGAGACGTTCAATAGCATTAATGAAGTGGGCCCAATTGTCAAGACAGAATTTTTTAAAAATAAGATAGACTTGTTATGTGATTTTAAGACATTTGGTTTATGGTTTTCAAAAATTTGGTTATAATACCTATACCTGCCCGGAGGATAAGGCAACGCTGGGAAGCGACCTGAGCGCCGAAGCAGGTGAGTGAAATAAGGGGCGGTGTCTGATTGCACTGTCCTTTTAATCCTTATTTCAGTCCATAAAGCGATAAATCCCGGGGGTTTGGGGGCTGGCCCCCAATTAAGACAGGCAGAATACCTTCTATCTTTTTTCGCCCCCTTGTTCATGCCGCCAGTTCCATCTTAACCTGATTAAAATAAATTTCTGCAGGTGTTTGGCCATTAAAGCTTTGGTGGGGCCGCTGGTGATTGTAAAACTCAAAATAGATCTTCAGGGCTTTGCGAAGTTGCTCAACCGATTGGTACTCGTTGAGATATACTTCTTCGTACTTAACACTTCGCCACAGGCGCTCGATAAAGATATTATCGATGGCACGCCCCTTGCCGTCCATGCTGATTTTAATATCATGAGCTTTGAGGGTGCCGGTAAACTCAATGCCGGTATATTGCGCACCCTGATCCGTGTTGAATATAGTAGGATGATCATAACATCGCAGAGCCCGCTCCAGGGCGGATACGCAAAATTCGCTGTCCATGGTCACGGAAATTTCCCAGGACAGTACGTATCGGCTGTGCCAGTCCATAACTGCAGTCAAATAAACAAACCCACTTGCCATGGGAATGTAGGTGATATCCGAACACCAGACCTGATTGGGAAAAGTCACATCAATGCCGCCAAGAAGATAGGGATATATCTTGTGTTTATGCTTGGGTTTGCTGGTATTGGGTTTTGGCGCAATCGACTGAAGTCCCATTTTACGCATAAGCCGCTGGACCCGCTTACGGTTAATCTTATATCCTTGCCGGCACAGATAATTTCGCATCTGCCGTGTTCCATAAAATGGATGTTTAGTGTACTCTTCGTCGATTCTACGCATTAATGCCAGGTTTTCCGGGCTTTCATGCCCATTGGAAATTATTCGATAGTAACTGCACCGCGCAAGCCCAATGAGTTCGCACTGGCGGCCAATGCTCAACCCATCATGTTCAGGCTCAATACAACGTTTCTTTTCTGCAACTTTCATGGCAGATGTCCGGTCTTTTTTTTTAACCAGTCCAACTCAACCTGCAATTTGCCAATTTGCTGGTACAAATTGTCTTGCTGTTTTTCAACCTCTTTTTCTTTTTGGGCCTGTGTGTCACCAAAAACCGAGGCAAGAGATTCAATGGCTTGCTTTTTCCATCGATTCACAAGGCTGACGTGGACCCCAAATTCCGAAGCTATCTCATTTGCGGTTTGATGACCCTTTAGTGCGGCAAGGGCAACTTTGGCTTTCAATTCTTTACTGTAATTTTTTCGCTTCATAATTTCTCCCCTTTAAAGCATTCTTTTTCTACCTTAACATACTGTCTCATTTTGGGGGACCACTATATTAGTCACATATATTTATTTAAACTTTTGCCCCTTGCTCCCAATAAGCTCCCAATTTTATGGACGGAAAAAAATAAACGGTTTAGGCATTTGCCTAAACCGTTTATTTTGTTACTACTTGTAAGGTACGCCCGGCAGGATTCGAACCTGCGACCTACGGATTCGAAGTCCGGCGCTCTATCCAGCTGAGCTACGGGCGCAAATTTTCCTTAAAAAAAATAAATTTCCAAGGCTCAAAAAAAATGGGGTGAGTGAAGGGATTTGAACCCTCGACAACCGGGGCCACAACCCGGTGCTCTACCAACTGAGCTACACCCACCACATCAAACCCTCTTCTAATAACAAAACTAATTTGTCATATCAAGTCTTTTTTTAAATATCATTAAAAATGGAAAAAAGATATTGTCCAAATACATCTGCAAAGCCCCATTCATAACGTAACGAAAAAATGATGATAAATTCGTCATAAATCCGTAATTATCACTTTAATTGTCATTCCGGTGGAGGCCGGGCGCGAAGTAAAGCTTTTTTTTGAGCGCTATCCGGTATTTTAAGTAATTCCGTACTCCTGCCATTCCCGAAGTCCGGTTGTTATTAATGGATAGGCTCTTTGCTTTTCAAATAAAAACTTATTATTGACCCTCCATGATGCATGCTATAATATGGCTTCGGTGACATATGACGCTTCGAGTGAGAATAATATGAAGGACCAATGTTGAACAGGCATTAATTATTTGAGGCTCTTGAAGGGTCTTTTTTTAAATATTTTTTTGAATTTTGTATTCTGAATTATTTGACCTGAACCTTTGTCATTGTTTAATTGGTGAAAAAAATTGACCCGATTTTATATTTTTGTCATAAGGGCTATGTTGGGCCTGATGTTTGCCGTTTTTCTGGTTCGTTTTTTCTATGGAGAGGTTGCTCCTATTTATGTGGCGGGTCTTGCGATTTTTTTAGTGGGCTTTGCTTATGTT
>JAWOHC010000355.1:0-5574 GCA_046496275.1 Gillisia sp. | reverse complement strand
ATTGATCTAAAAGGAATTGTGGATGATGCCGTAGAAAATTGTCCGGGTGTGGAAAAAGTGTTGGTGGTCAAGCGTATCAATTCTGAAATTAAGATGAAGGAAGGAAGAGATATCTGGTTGCAACCTTTGTATGATGCAGCTTCTTCAAATTGTATCGCCGAAATAATGGATGCTGAAGATCCCTTATTTATATTGTACACTTCCGGTTCTACAGGAAAACCAAAAGGCATGCTACACACAACGGCGGGTTATATGGTATATACGGCATACACTTTCAAAAATGTTTTTAAATATGAAGAAAACGATGTGTATTGGTGTACTGCTGATATTGGATGGATTACCGGACATTCCTACATACTTTACGGGCCGTTGCTCAATGGAGCAACAACCGTGATTTTTGAAGGTGTTCCCTCCTACCCTACGTTTAGTCGGTTTTGGGATGTCATAGATAAACATAAGGTAACCCAATTCTATACCGCTCCAACTGCAATCCGGGCATTGGCAAAAGAAAACCTGGATTATGTGGACAACGCCGATTTGTCCTCCTTAAAAGTAATTGGATCTGTTGGAGAACCAATCAATGAAGAAGCCTGGCACTGGTACAACGATCATGTGGGCAAGAAAAAATGTCCTTTGGTGGATACCTGGTGGCAAACCGAAAACGGAGGAATTATGATCTCTCCCATTCCGTTTGTTACTCCAACAAAACCTACCTACGCATCGCTTCCATTACCGGGAATTCAACCCGTATTGATGGATGAATTGCGCAACGAAATTGAAGGAAATCAGGTTGTTGGAAGTTTGTGTATCAAATTCCCATGGCCATCCATTGCACGAACTATTTGGGGAGATCATCAACGTTTTATAGACACTTATTTCAAAGCCTATCCCGGAAAATATTTTACCGGTGACGGTGCTTTGAGGGATGAAGTGGGCTACTACCGAATTACCGGAAGGGTGGATGATGTGGTTATTGTATCCGGGCACAATATGGGTACCGCGCCTATTGAAGATGCCATCAACGAGCATCCAGCCGTGGCAGAAAGCGCCATCGTTGGCTTCCCTCACGATATCAAGGGAAATGCCTTGTACGGATTTGTGATTTTGAAGGAAATTGGTGAGAGCAGGATCCAGGATAACGTCCGAAAAGAGATCAATCAGTCCATTTCCGATATGATTGGACCAATCGCCAAACTGGACAAAATCCAGTTTGTATCTGAATTGCCAAAAACACGTTCCGGAAAAATTATGCGACGAATTTTAAGGAAAATAGCTGAAGGGGATTTCTCCAATTTTGGGGATACATCTACCTTGCTCAATCCGGAAATTGTGGATCAAATTAAAAATGAGAGAATCTAACTTCTCGAAATTTAAATTTATAAAAAATGCTTTTTCCCTTCGGAAAAGGCATTTTTTTTTACAAACGGAATTATAAAAACAATGTTACGTTCGGTAAAGAATCAAGATCGTTCCGCCTTTGGTGTCACGTCGAGCGCAGTCGAGACGTTTTTGTTTGACCCTTCGACTGAGCCTGACTTGAGTCAGTAAAAAGGCTCAGCTATACAAAAACTATTTTTAGGTATTTGAATGGATAAGCTTCAAAAGTTTATGGTTGAAATTTTATAATTTCAGTTTTTTCTTCAGTTTTAAAAAGATAAGAGCCGTTATAAAAGCATCTCCCGAAGCAGTATGACGGTCACTTTTTGAGATCTTAAAAGCCGCGCACAATTCATCTAAACCTGAATATTGATCGGATTGCCAGCCTTTATATTTTTGATATAATGTATTGGTATCAATCTTTTTGTTTTTGAGTTTTCCCAAACCGAATCGTTTCAAAGCCTGATTGATCATTTCAACATCAAAATTGGTGTGATGGCCCACAAGGATTGCATCCTTGATATAGGAAAGAAACCGGACTATAGTTTCAGATTCGGTTAATTTTTGCTCTTTACCGGCTTTCAAAATCCCATGAATCGACACGGTTTCGGGACGATATACTTCTTGTTCCAGAAAAAATTCAAAACAATCGTTCACGCGAATCGTATCTCCTTCAATTCCTATGGCGCCAATAGATAAGATCATGTCTTTTTTTGGATCCAGCCCTGTGGTTTCACAATCAAAAATAACATATCGATTTTGAGCAGATTTTTCGGGATTTTTTTTAAAACAAGACACATAATCCTTCCAAAACTGCGGATAATCTTTCTTTGTTTTTCTGAACCAATCAAATCCCATCTTTAAGTGAAATAAGTAAGTTGGAAACGTTGTTTTAGGATCGCCTGAAGTTCGTGTATGGGCTGAAAAGAATTTTTAAGTTTTACTTTATCCGATTTTGACAATTCCTTCAAATTTAAAAACCTTCCACCGGAATTATTGGCCAAACCTTCCCTTGTTCTGAAATACATCAAATTTGCAAATGCTTCGGCACAAGCTTTGAAAAATTCCCTGTTCTGGGGTTCTAAATCCGCCATTTTATTAAATCGCGCAATGGTGTTATTTACCCCGGTGATATGATTGCTTAAAACAAGCAAACGTGCAGCGTCAATAAGGGGCAGCATCGCCCTGCTCTTAATATCAAAACTATCTTTCTGCGCTCCATCCGATTCTACCAAAAACTGTCTGAAAAAACCAATGGGCGGAGGATTTCTTAAAGCATCGGTTCCCAGATAGGCAAAAAAGAGCTGGTTGTCTTGAATGTTTTTAAAAATGAGCTCCGTAATTGCGTTTGTCAATCTTTCATCTCCATATACAAAATCATAATCGAAAAAAATGGTGCACATCATAATTCCTTTTTCTCCGGGTTTAAAGATCCAGGAACTAAATTGCTGTTTCCATTCTGAGAGTGATTTACACCACATTGGGTTACTCGCCATCATTTCGGCAGGACAATATTCATAACCAACTTTGTTAAGGGTCGTGTTCACTTTTTTCGCCAATTCCAAAAAATAGTTTTTTACCTTTTCAAAAGCTTCTTCTTCAACATCCTCAAATACAATGGCATTGTCCTGATCGGTTAAAAGCAATTGCTCTCTTCTGCCCTGACTACCCACGTTCATCCAGGCAAATTGAACCGGGGGTTGTTCTCCCGTTTCTTCAATTGCCAAAGAAATCGCCCGCCGTGTGATCGCCAAATTTATTTCTCCAGCTATTTTTGAAACATGGTGTATTGGGATATTATTTTCTATTGAATTTTTAATTAAAGCGGTTAGTTTCTCTCTTATGCTTTTTAAATCTTCAGCGTTTTTTGCACGTTTTACCAATTTTAATATCACCACGGGATTGTTGGATTGGATGACCAAAATATCGTGTTCAGAAAGTATCCCAAGTATTTCAGATTTTGGGGTCCCGTCCCTTGTGACACATAAATGCCCTATGCGGTATTTTAAAAGCAAGATCTGGGCTTCTGCAATGGAAATATCTTCAGAGACAGTAATTACGGGCGCTGACATAATTTGTGAAACAGGCACTTTTATATCAAATTTTCCGGTTGCAATTTTATAGCGCAAATCTTTATCGGTAACTATCCCTACCGGAAATTCATGTTCTTCAATAATGACACTTCCAATATTTTTACTGCTCATCGTCTTTGCGATGTCCATCACCAAATCTGCAGTTTGCGCCGTAATGGGATTCCTGGTATAAACAATGGGCTGAAAATAGGGGATTTCAGGAATTTCTTTTGTGAAAAAACTATTCTCGGAAATGAGTTTCCCCTGATGGTCTTTATCGTAAGGATTTCGTGTATTGGAAGCAAAACTTTCCAATAAAAAATTAAGCACCTCCTGATTTTGTGTAGCAAATGCTTTGAAAATCTCAATAGGAATTGCATACAGAATACTCTCTTCCAGGGCTTTCGCAGCCATTGCATATTGATTTTTGGCGAAAAATGGACGCAATCCCATAATATCTCCTTCATCACACTGGTCAATAAGAACTTCTTCCCCATTGGAGGTAACGGAAAGGCCAACAGCGCCATCCTTAACTACATAAAAATTAAGATGTGCAGCATCGCCAACCTGAAAAAGAAGCTCGTTTTTTTCAAGATATACAACCTGGACCTGATTGGATAAAACCAATAAATCCGAGTAGGAAAGACTTTTAAATGGAGGGAAATTTTTTAAAAAATCGGCGACCCTTTCTGCTATTGAATTTTTCATGGTTTAAATCAAAACTTTAAGGTACAAAAGATTCTTTGTAAATCACAGCTTCGGCTCCAGCCATAGTCCTCCCATACAGATCAGGAATAATAAGAAGAACCACAGCGGATTTATGGGCTCTAAAGAACGTGATCCCTTCCCTGCTGACTCAGTACGGTTGAAATAACGGCGATTATCTTCCCGGGTATTAAAAGCCGTAAGAGCCCTCCAGTGAATTTCTTCTGTAACATAATATTCAAAAATCCCGGAAGTATCGGCCTTTAGCGTATTCCATCCGGATTGTTTAGGCCAGTTAGTTCCTTTCCATAGCATAGGAAAATCAATATCCTGCACCAAAGGAATTGTATTTCCATCCTGGTTTTTAACCTTAACAGAGTCTAAAAGCGTTCTTAACTTGAAATTAAAAGGCTCATCCTTATAAGCGATCATTTGACTCGGCTCCCATTCTGCAGAAGTATATTCTTTCCTGCTTATATGCTCCACCACCTGCGACCATAATTGCTTATATTCCCTGCTATGCCCGTCCAGCAAAGGCTGGTAGGTATTTGTAAAAACCGTAGTGCCGGTTCTTCCCGATCCGTTTCGTTTATATCCGGACCAAATCAAATTCTTGGCTGTATGAATAGATTGCATCCCGAAATCATCCTTTATTGCATAAGGAAATACAGAAAGTTTTATTCCCGGCCATTGTTCCATGCTCACTTCTGAAGTTGTGATCCTTTCAAAATCCAGATTTGCTATTCCCGGAGATTTAAAAAAAGCATCATCGGCCTGTATGAACATCCCAAGTCCGTTGTTCTTTACAGAATTTTCTATGGCGCGTCTTTGATTTCCGGGAAGGCTTCGCAAAGAAGCGGCATCTATGATGAGGAGATCAAAAGATTCCAGACTGTTTTCTGTCAGGTTTCCCAGCGGACTTCGATTGGTATTAAAATATTCATATTTGTAGCGGCCTGTTGTGATCTGGCTTCTCACGGAAACATGATGTCCGGCTTCCGCCAGAAAATTTTTCAGGTAGCGGGTCTCAAAAGTGGGAAAGCTGTTCAGTATCAATATCTGTAAAGGTTCTTTTTCGGTTATCCTCACCGGCACCGGATCTGATGTCAGCATTTCACCCAAAGAATCCTTTTCCACCAGTGAAAACAGGTATTTACCTTCCACTTTTAATTCGGCAGAAAGCAGGAAAGGTTGTTTTTCTTCCGCATTAAAAACCAGGGAATCAAGCCCTGTCCCACCAGGATCCTGCAGTACAAGTCGGTTCCCGCTTTTTGGATTTGAATATAATCCCTTCAGCACCAAATGATCCCCAACAAAATTCTCCTGTTCATAATTCAGTTTTACAATTCCTTCGGGTGGGTTTCCGCCAAGAAATCTCACCGGAACCTCATCCAGCTGCCACAGGTCATATTCCTTTAAT
>JAWOHC010000268.1:0-5302 GCA_046496275.1 Gillisia sp. | reverse complement strand
GCTCCCTCATAGATCTCATATTCAAAAGGATTATTGGCATCCTTCATATATTTTTCGGTTTGTTCGATGGTTGCATTCACTCTGTTATCATCTCCACCGTAATAACCATAGACCGGTGTTTTAATTTTGGCCAGGGCATCGGCATCATCCGGAGCAGTTCCATAAAATACATGAGCCGAAGTTATATCCTGATTGTTGGTAGCATATCTGAAGGTTTGGGAACCACCCCAGCAAAATCCAACGACAGCAACTTCTCCGGTAGATGAGGCATCATTTTTTATATAGTTAAAGGCGGCAGCAAGATCTGCGGTTACCTGATCTGGATCTAAAGCATAAATGGCGTCTCTGGCAGCATCGGGATTTTCAAAATCTGTTGTGCGTCTTTTTCCTTCCTGGGTATTGGATATTAGATCAGGTGCAATTACCAGGTAGCCTTTTTCTGCCAGTTTATCGGCAAACAATCTGGCCCAGTCATTTAGTCCCCGATTTTCGTGGATAACGATGACCGATTTTGTCTTTTTATCTGTTTCAGGATATACCACAAATGCCTGATATTCCCTGTCTCCGTGAGTAAGGGTCACCCATTCATGATGTCTTGGAGAATCTGATAGTTCCTCTACCTCAGTTTTTTGCTGTATTTCATCTAAAGCGCTTTTAGGAGCATCGGCTGTTTCAGACTTTTCTTTCTTGTTCTTGTTACCACAAGAGAACAGGATTACACTTAAAAGGATGAAAACGATTGTTTTTAATGAATTTTTCATTTGAGTTAGATTAAAGATTTATGAAAAGGAAATCATTTCATATCAACGAGATTATCTAAAGGTACCTGATGGAAAAACCACTTCACTTTCGTGCCCATTTTTTCCTACTGAAGCAACTCCGAAATAAAAATTATCAATAACGATCCCTTTAAGCGTAAATTCGTTTACATCTCCCACGAATCTTGAATACTGCCACTGAGGAGCGGTTGTATCTCTCCAGTAAATTTTGTATCCGGCTATTTCTCCATCAACTTTTTCCCATCGTAATTTAGTGGAAGGTTCCACAATTCCACCAATTTCAACTTTTTTAGGAGCGGGAGGTGCCCAGGCAAGACTAGCCATGTTTATTGCATTTACAGCGGTTAACTTTGCTGTATAATCAAAGTTTACGCCTTCAACCACATCGCCGTATTCAATTCCATTTTCCGTTCTTAAATCCTGATGCTGCCTGTTATAATTCTCGTGAGCCTCCATGATCCTGATTCCGGGAAAGCCTAAATCATTAAAAGGACGATGATGACCACCACGTCCAAAACGATCCAGCCTGTAAACCATCATAGGGTTCATCTCGGGCATATAAGTTTCTGTGGTTTTAAGGACATACCTGGCCAGTTGCCTGGAAATCCCATCTACTTCGCCTCCGTAAAATCTTCTCATGTTGCGTTCACGCTCGGTTTCCGTTGGAGGAACCGGTTCAGAAAATATCCTGAAAGTTCGATTGTCGATAACACCATCCACACCTTCAATATTTCCAATCATATCATTATTAAGGACCCCTATGATTTCCCAGTTATTCTTTTTGGCATATTCGGCGAGTCCTTTTCCACCAAATAATCCTTGTTCTTCTCCGGAAAGACCTACATAAACTATGCTGTTTTCAAACTTATAATTAGATAAAACCCTTGCTGCTTCTATAGTTCCGGCCATTCCGCTGGCGTTGTCATTTGCTCCGGGAGCATCATCGGTAAAATTCATTGTATCTGAATTTCGGGAATCAATATCCCCACTCATAATAATATAGCGGTTTGGATATTTTGTTCCCTTTTGAATCGCGACAACATTTACAACCCAGGCTTCTTTGGGGATTCTATCTCCATCTTCAGGGGTGACAAAATCCTTTTGGTAAAAGACGTCCAGGCAGTTATTACATTTAGTGGAAACCTGGTCAAATTCAGATTTGATCCATCTTCTTGCGGCACCAATTCCTCGGGTAGCAGAAACGGTATCGCTAAAGGTATTTCTTGTGCCGAAACCGGCAAGTGTGCGAATGTCATTTTCCAATCTTTCAGCAGAAATAGTATCAATTATTTCATAAATACGGGAATCTGTTTGTTGGGAATTCCCCATTTGGGGAATGAAAAATATTACAAGGAAGAGTGCGGTTAACGCAGATAATTTCAAATTCATTTTAAAAAAATTTCAGATTAGAAGAATCTAATTTACTGAAAGTTTTATTAAAGCCGAAAATTTGAAGAGAACAAAAATATAAACATAAAAAAACCCCGAAAATTTCGGGGTTTTTTAAAATATCAAAATGAAATTAACGAGATTTCATTTCATGAATTTCAGCTTTTGCCTGATTGAATTTTTCTTCAACTATGTTATCGCTAAAATTAGCTTTTCCCTTTGCCTTTAAAGCTTCAGCCTTTTCAGTGATACTATCGGCTAATTCATTGATTTTTCCCTTAGCATCTTTTAAATAACTATCACCTGTTTCAGTGATTTGTTTACGAGTATCAGCACCTTTTTTTGGAGCAAATAACAATCCTAAGGCCGCTCCTATAGCCGCTCCTGATACTAAACCTGTTAACAATTTTCCTACTTTCATAATTATGTTTTTATTTATTTGGTTCGTTTAAAAACTAGGTTGTAAACTTACTTCAATTTACCTTGTTAACATATTTTGGTTAGTTAAGTTTGGTATAATTTTATACCGGTTTTATTAATGTTTTTAACATTTTATTTCCCGAAGTATATAAATTCTTCCTTGCATGTTATTTAATATACCTTTGAGAATTGTAAAAGTAAATCCCGAACCCTGTTTGTGTCTTCAACATAAAAGGTTGCAGCTGTTTTTTTGACCCCTACCTTTACCGTTATTGCATTTTCCGGTAACTCCTGAAATAAAAATTCATCTGTCCAGTCATCTCCGATAGCGAAAATAAAATCGAAATTTTTATTTAATAAAACTTTCCCTGCGGCCTTCCCTTTATTAACCCCGCTGCTTTTTATCTCAAGGACTTTATTGCCTTCGAGAACGCTTAATCCGTGGTTTAAAATGAGTTCTTTTAGAACATTGGAAAGTTCATTGGCCCTCATTTCTCCCAATTCAGGATCTGCTTTTCTATAATGCCATGCAAGGGAATAATTTTTTTCTTCCAAAAAAGTTCCTGGGGTTCTATCGCAAAAAGTTTCCATAACAGGCCTTACATTTTTCATCCAATTGTTGTGTACCTTTTCATTCAATTGCCAACTCTTGCCAGTTTTTCGAATCCAAACCCCGTGCTCAGCGATTAATTCTACCGGCAGGCCTTTCCACCATGTCCCCAGGGTTTCTTTGTCCCGGCCACTTATAAGAACTACTTTGGTGTTTTTTATTTTAGAAACGGAATTTATTACTTCGAGCAGTTGTTCATCTGGTTTTGCCAGATTGGGTTTGTCTTCAAAGCCCACAAGCGTGCCATCATAATCCAGGAACAGGATCCTGTTTTTAGCATTTTTAAAGCTTGTTAAGATTTTCTCCTGGATTTCCTGGGAAATATGAGTGGCTTTAAAGGCAGGTTGATTTTCTTTTGTTTTATCCAGAGCTTTCATGAAATCGTTTGCCCATCGAACTACATTATATCGCTTTAATCTTTTTTGAAGCACGGTGTTTCTTCTAATTTGTTCTTCTTTAGGCATTTGAATGGCCTGTAAAATTGCATCGGCTATTTGTTCAAAATTGTTTGGATTGATGATAAGGGCTTCATTCATTTCTTCCGAGGCACCCGCCATCTCACTTAAAATCAATACTCCTGTTTGATCGGTTCTGGTTGCTATATATTCTTTGGCTACCAAATTCATTCCGTCCCTTATTGGAGTTAAAAGCGCGATATTGCAAGAAGTATAGAGATCAATCAAATTTTCAAAAGGCATAGAACGGAAAAAATACCATATTGGGATCCAACTCACGGTAGCAAACTTTCCATTGATTCTTCCTACCAGTTCATCGATTTCTTTTTTTAAAAGTTGATATTGAGGAACGTCCGATCGCGAAGGGACTGCAAGCATAACCAGTCTTACTTTTCCAATATATTCCGGGTATTTTTCCAGAAAATATTCAAAAGCCCGAATCCTGTTTGCTATTCCCTTGGTATAATCCAGCCGGTCAATGCTAAGGATTAATTGAGAATCTGGTGATTTTTTTCTGTGAAAATTTAATCTTTGCTGAAGTTCCGTTTCCTGATCCTCACTAATTTCATAATGTTGTAAAGCTGCCTGTTCAAATTTCTCATAATCAATCCCCATGGGAAAGGAATCCACTTTTACTATCCTGTTGGATAGTGTTACTTCATTAAATTCTACCTGACGGCTAAGGATACGTCTTACAGAACTTAAAAAATGCCTTTCATAGTCGTAGGTATGAAACCCGATAAGATCTGCGCCCAGCATTCCGTTTAGGATCTCTTCCCTCCATGGCATTGTTCGGAAAACCTCATAGGAAGGGAAGGGAATATGATTAAAAAAACCGATAGTTGCATTAGGGCGTTGCTCACGAATCATATTGGGAACTAATAACAATTGGTAATCGTGAACCCAAATTTTATCTCCTTCCTGGTAATGTGCAATTACCGAATCAGCATATTTTTGATTTACTTTCTTATACATTTCCCATTGCCATGATTCCCATTCAGTATATTCGGTAAAATAGTGAAACAGTGGCCAGATGCTTCGGTTGCTGAAGCCATAATAAAAACCATCCATTTCTTCAGCTGTAAAATTCACCGTAATACAGGCATCTTCTCTGGCTTTATCTTTAATTTCTGCCTTTAAACTTTCTGGAATCTCCTCATCGGTTAAGCCGCTCCATCCTATCCAAATAGATCACCCGCCAACGTAGCCTGTCTTTCTCGATGAAGCTCTCACTGCAGGGTTTGAAGTATTCGCGATAGAATCGTAAACTATGACTGGCAGGGGCGATAAAGCGGCTGCGGGAGAGCAACGCTCCAGAGGGGAAGAAGTGTTCGCGGGCTTCTCCAATATGTGTCAAACGGTAACGCACATTGTCGACTTTGCCGCTTTTATCGACGAATTCATCTTCCCGGTGCCTCAAAAACCCTTGCCTGGGATCATCGAATTGGAAGTATGTATCGAACTCGTGATAATGGCGGTGGTAAAGGATTTCGAAATCAGGTTTCTTCAAGGCATCGATGATCACTTGGGGGTCAGACACGCGCACTTTGGTTTGGACTTCGAAGCTTTCCTGTTGTTCGGCACCTCCGATGGCAACCAGTTTGGAAAGCACAGATTGCTCGCGATCAATTAAAAAGGCGTCGATCTGG
>JAWOHC010000260.1:0-5138 GCA_046496275.1 Gillisia sp. | reverse complement strand
TGTTAAAATGAGTACTTTTTTATTGGTGCGTTGTATAAATTCCCGCACGATCTGTGAGAAAATAACCGTTTTCCTCCCCCCGTGGGCAATTGGTACAATAAATTATAATGATTAGGATGCTTTTCGATTACATTAAAAATCTTATCTATATCAACCTGGTGATAGTCGTAAAGTTTTTTATCGTTCTTCTTTTCTTCAAGTCCAAATGTTTCAACCGTCATATCTCGTGTTATCTTCAATTTTGCAAAAATAGCAGATTTTTAGACTAAACTAAAATCTTTGGCAAAATTAAAATTAACTATTTTAATTTTTGAATAGTTTCAATATTCAGTATTTTTATAAGACTCAAAAACTCCTACGCTTTTTTAGACAAATCTCCTGTCTTAGTGCTTTCTTGAAATTACTGATTTGGAACAATTTAATTTCAATTTTTTTTCAAACATTCATCATAAGCCCTATCCCCTCCACTCAAAATAGTTTAAACCTTCAAATATGAAAAGGGAAACATTTTTAAGTTATAAATATCAAAAGATGTTAGGTGGTTGTGATTTTCTTAAAGAAATGGATAAGAAATCCTCCATTTCTTTTCTGTCCCTGTTTAAAGAAGAAAAGTGGTCCAGGAATACCTGCATCCTCCACCACAAAAAATTATGCTATAAATTCCATATAATACTTTCCGGAAGGGTAAAAATGTATCAGGTAGATCCCATTACAGGAAAGGAATTAACTCTTTTTTTGTTGATAAAAGGCGATGTTTTTGATATTTTTTGTCTATTAGATGGGCAGGAGCATACTGTTTATTATGAATGCCTGGATGATGTTGCGGTACTTGCCGCACCAATGCCCAAATTAAGAATTTGGTTAAAAAACAATCCAGAAAACTATAAAATCCTAATGCCCTATGCCGGAAAGCAATTGAGAATGTTGGAGAATTCGGTTTCCGATATGACCTTTACCGATATCTCTACAAGACTTTTAAAACTTCTGATTAATAACGTTAATGAAGACTCCCATAATCTCGAATACATTGATGACCTTCCAAATAAAGAAATCGCTAATTTATTAGGGTCAACAAGGGCAGTAATAAACCGGCATTTACAGCAACTCAAGAAAAAGGGATCCATCAGGTTATCAAGAAACAAGATGGAAATAAAGGATCTGGGTATCCTTATCCATTTGTTGGAATGTCAGAAAAAAATGATGAATGAGAAGTAGTTTAAGATCCTTGAAATGAATTTCTTATAAATTTTTAATTTGTGCTACCTAAGTAGAAAATGTACTGTTAAACCCATGATATATTTGTATATATATAAACCAATAAATAACAATGTATTATGAAACCAATGATGATTTTATTGTTGATTCTTTGCTGGATTGGCAATGCAGAAGCTCAGGAAGTTACCCAACTCGAAGAGGCAAGAGTAACATACTCCCCGGAGGTTAGAATAGTAACAGATTTGAATAACATAGAATTTAAAGTGAAAGAAAGTTATGCAGGTCATTTTTCTGAAAATCCAATACGATTTATGCAGGAAAATTTTGATATCGATGAGTTGTTAGCTACTATTGACACTAAAGATTTTGATGAAATTCAAGTGATTTTCAACAATTCTAAAGGACATTTAACAGCTACTTTTGACAATGACGGTTATCTGTTAAATACATTTCAACAATTTAAAGACATAGCCTTGCCAAGAGACCTTAGCCTAAAGCTATACAATGAAAATAAGGGATGGACTATGGTTAAAAATAAATATGTGGCCAGTGGAAAAGGGTACAAGATTGAAAAGGAGAAATATCGTATCCGCCTGAATAATGGAAATCAAAATAAAAACATTACAATAATTCCCGCTGTACCTGCAGGAGGAAGAGTGGCAAGTAATTAAATCCGTATTTGAGAATCCGTTTGGAAAGACGAAGGATTAATAATCCTTCGTCTTTTTAGTTTATGAAAACTATTTAATCTTTATCAAAAAGATCGGAAGACAAATACCTATCGCCGCGGTCACAAATAATGCTTACAACCACTCCTTCTTCCAGTTCCTCACAAAGTTTTACCGCTGCTGCTGTAGCTCCCCCACTGCTCATTCCCGCAAAGATCCCTTCTTTTTCAGCTAAATAACGAGTCATTTTTTTTGCTTCTTCTTCATTAACCTCGAGAATACGGTCTACTTTTTTGGGATTGAATATTTTAGGTAAATATGCTTCAGGCCATTTCCTAATTCCTGGAATCCGGGCATTATCGCTTGGTTGAACCCCTACAATTTGAATTTTGCTGTTTTTCTCTTTTAAAAAAGTTGAAGTCCCCATGATGGTACCTGTGGTTCCCATGGAAGAAACAAAATGTGTTACCTGCTGGTTGGTATCCCTCCAAATTTCCGGTCCGGTGGTTTTATAATGTGCCTGCCAGTTATCATCATTGCTGAATTGATTGATCATAAAGTACGCTCCCTGCTTCATTTTTTCTTCGGCAAAATCCCTCGCGCCTTCAATTCCACTATCAGCACTGGTTAAGGTTACTTTTGCGCCATAGGCCCGCATGGTCTGCACCCTTTCAATGGTGGAGTTTTCAGGCATTACCAGTTCAATATCCAACCCGAAGATCCCAGCGATCATGGCAAGTGCAATCCCTGTATTTCCGCTGGTAGCTTCAATTAATTTGGAATTTTTATCGATATCACCTCTGTCCAGCGCACTTTTAATCATATTATAGGCAGCCCTGTCTTTAACGCTACCACCCGGGTTTTGACCTTCGAGTTTCAGCAACAGCTTCACTTTTGGATTTTTAATCAGGCTGCGGGTTTCTACCAAAGGGGTGTTTCCTATTATGTCCAGTATTGTATTACTCATTTTTTACCGTTTTTTTAATATTGATTTGAGGCGTGTGAGAAACCATGGAATTTTCAGGAACAGAACTGGTAAGCCAAACGTTCCCACCAATAACACTGTTCGCTCCAATTATAGTATTACCACCCAAAATAGTGGCGTTCGCATAGATGGTTACATTATCCTCAATAGTAGGATGACGTTGGATATTTCTCAGTTTTCGGTCTACAGACAGGGCTCCCAAAGTTACCCCCTGATAAATTTTTACATTATTTTTTATTACGGTGGTTTCCCCAATTACAACTCCTGTGGCATGATCAATAAAAAACGGAACTCCTATATGAGCCCCGGGATTGATATCTACTCCGGTCTCCCTGTGGGCACATTCCGTCATCAATCGCGGAACCAACGGGAGTTTAATTTTATTGAGTTCATGGCTTAACCTGAAAATTGCGATAGCATAAAACCCGGGATAGGCCAAATAAACCTCTTCAAGAGAATTGGCTGCCGGATCATTTTCTGTGATCGCCTTTGCGTCCTGACTTAATTTTTCAAGGATCTCCGGGAGTTTTTTGCAATAGCTGTTCCATAATTCGATGCAAGGTTGCCCCGGTTCCCAGCACACCAGTTTTACCAAATCCTGAAAATCTTTCCCAAGTCCTTTGATGTTTTCTTCCACCGGAGTGGCACTATCAAAAAGGGTATAAAAAAGTCTTTTGGTGAAAGCGGTGGTTTTTTCCCGGATTTCATATTTTAAATTCGGTAATTTTTTTTGCTCTTGTATCTTAAGGATGACCTGATTAATTTCCATTCTTTCTGCGTTCTTTTTGAAGGTGAAATTAAGCAATAAGTCGGAAGGAATGTTAATACTTAACATAAAAATGACAAGGTCCCAACCGGAAATAAACAAGTAAAAACCCTGAATCCCGCCATTTTTCAGGAATAAATTTTAAATATCTCAACACTAATTTTACCTTATAGACTTCAGTGAAAATTAACTTTTTCGGGGCGTTAAAATTATACTAACACCTCATTTTTAAAATGCGGTATCCTGTAAATTAGATTCTTATTAATCATAAACTTAAGCACTCATGGCAGAACAAAAAAAGCCGGGGAAGGCTCAACCAAAGCAAGCCCCGAAAAAGTCTGATCCGAAAAAAGCCGATCAAAAAAAGATGAAAAAATAGTCCTAATAATCCGGACTATTTTTTGAACTCCTTTTATGCCACTTCCAAAGAGTGGCATTTTTTATTCCAGCTTGTGCTTTGGATACTTTTTTTAAAGCTGAAATAAAGATAGTTTTCTAAAGCGCTGGCCTATATTTGCAGATTTTTAAAATAAGCTACATTTTGACAGATCTCTATTATTTTTTTAAGGATAACTTTAGAAAAGTGAGTTTTGGCTGGCTGTTAACTTTTTTTTCCAGCTTCGGTCAAACGTTCCTAATATCCCTGTATGTTCCTGAAATTGTTAGGGATTTCCAAATCACCGAAGGTACTTTTGGTGCCATCTATGCAGGTTGTACAATAATTTCATCCATAGTGATGCTTACCGTAGGCCATACCGTAGATCATAAACCTGTAAAAAAAGTCACAGCTTTTACAATTTTTAGCCTTGCATTCTCCAGCATATTACTTGGTTTTTCCTATAATATTGGATTGCTGTTTATTGCACTCATCGGGCTTAGGTTAACCGGACAGGGTTTGATGAGCCATATAAGCATGACCGTTATTTCAAAGTATTTTGACAAGAATCGCGGCAAGGCTTTAAGTATTTCCTCCCTGGGGTATTCCATGGGAGAAGCTATTTTCCCGGTGATCATCGCTTTGATAATTGGCTGGTTTGACTGGCGAATCGCGTCTATAGCCAGTGGTTGTTTTTTATTGGTTTACCTGATACGATTAAAATTCACAAATCTCACCGATTTTGACAAGCAATTATCCGGAGAAGGAAGGCCCTCTACCCTATCATTACTGAAGGATTATAAGAATGTTGTATTCGAGAAAAAATTCGGAATCATGATGCCCGCGAGTTTTGTGTTAAGTTTTACCGTAACCGCCATTTTCTTTTATCAATATGTATTTGTAGCCGATAAGAATTGGTCTGTCCAACTGTATGCTGCCTTTTTTACGGTTTATGCAGCCACAAGGTTCTTATTCTCACTTTTTGGTGGAATGTGGGTTGATAAATACACCGCCAAGGTTTTATTCCGGTATTTTTTAATCCCGCTCACATTGGGAATTCTGCCATTCGCTTTTATGGATAGCATTATTGGTGCCTTGATATTTTTGATTATGGCCGGCATTACCGTA
>JAWOHC010000256.1:0-2874 GCA_046496275.1 Gillisia sp. | reverse complement strand
TGTCCTATCAGAAAGAAATAGCGATTAACGAGGTTTCCAACCTTAAAATAATGCCGATTCTTTTTGGGAGGGGTATGGTTTTTCTGGAAATAAAATTCAGAAATAAAATCAGGCAGGTTTTATTGGAGAAAGGAAAAGCCTATAAAATTATGGAAGAGTTAAACCCCTTATTTCCCGCCAACGATACTAATGGATGAGAATTTTATTCTGCTCAATCCAATGCATACCCTACCGGAAAATCATTTTAGGGTCTTTTGCAACCTTCAGAAACCTGAAATTTTCTAAAAGGCGACAGCCTTCAGCTTAATATAAAAAACACAGGCCGTTTCTCCCCAAACCCCATTTCCTTCCGGGGGTATCTTAAACTCATAAGCTGCTGATGTTCAGCAAATACACCCTGATTTTAACTTTTTCATGAAAACGATGCTTATTCTTTTTAAAAAGCAGTAATTTTGCAGCCTTAAAAAATTTGCGTCCCAGGTCATATTCCTGCAATTAAGTGCAAACAGTTTCAATGCAATTTGGGTTGCACTCCCGGATTCTTTTCTGGATATAAAAACACACAAACACCTTATATAATATACTATGAAAGAAAATATTCAATTCCTTAAAAAACATTTTGTAACCGATATTTCCGCAGGTCTTGTGGTATTTCTTATTGCCCTGCCGCTGTGTCTGGGGATATCTTTAGCATCTGGTGCTCCGCTTTTTTCTGGGATTATCGCCGGAATTATTGGTGGTATTGTGGTGGGTTTCTCGAGTAACTCCAGTATCAACGTTAGTGGTCCTGCGGCAAGTGTAGCCTTGATTATATTTACTGCAATTCAAACTCTTGGGAGTTTTGAGGCGGTACTGGTCGCTGTTATTTTTGCCGGGTTTTTGCAAATAGGTTTAGGATATTTAAAAGCCGGAACGGTAGCGTATTTTTTCCCTAATGCCATGATTAAAGGGATCCTTGCTTCTATTGGTCTTATATTAATCCTGAAGCAAATTCCACACGCATTTGGCGTAGCCGGAGTTTTTGAAGGCGTGGAATCTTTTACAAATTATGATGGATCCAATACTTTTTCCGAGATTCTCAAAATATTTTCCGAGATAAGTTATGGGGCAACCATCATAACCATCGCCTCTTTAATAATAATTATTGGTTGGGATCGCCCTGTTTTAAAGCAATTTGCATTTTTTAAATATTTCCCATCTGCACTGGCTGCAGTGATTATCAGTATAATTTTAAATGAATTTTTTAAATTTTCTTTACCAGAATACGCATTGGAAACCGGTCAGTTGGTAAACTTACCTGTAGCGGAGTCCTTAGGTGACTTTGCAAATTTCTTTCAGTTTCCCGATTTTTCGGTAATTGGAAATGTTGAGGTTTATACCATCGCCTTATCCATCGCTTTTATTGCGAGTTTAGAATCCTTATTGAGCACAGAAGCAGGTGATAAACTGGATCCTTATAAAAGAAGAACTTCAACAAACCGGGAGCTTAAAGCCCAGGGTCTTGGAAATATAGTTTCTGGTTTAGTGGGGGGATTACCTGTAACCGCAGTAATTGTAAGAACCTCCGCAAACGTTAATGCCGGTGGTAGAACAAAAACAGCAACGATAACACACGGTGTTATCATGTTGGTGTGTGTTGCCGCAATCCCAGTGATCTTAAATTTAATCCCTTTAGCGGCATTATCGGCAGTGTTATTTGTGGTAGGTTATAAGCTTACCAGCGTTAGTATATACAGGCAGGTATTTAAGCAAGGTAAAAAGCAATTTTTGCCATTTATCATTACGATTTTAGTGGTGATGTTTACAGATCTTATTACTGGAATCATCGTGGGTGGTACCATTGCAGTCTTTTTCATTCTTAGAGATAATTATAAAAATGCCTACATCAACGAAGAAAAAGTGCATAAAGAATCAGAAAACAAAAGTGTGCTTAAGCTGGCCCAGGAAACCACTTTTTTAAATAAAGCCGATATTATGCTTTATTTGGATCACTTGCCTGAAGATTCACATTTGGTAATTGATGGGAGTGACGCAAAATTCATTCACCATGATATCTACGAGATCATTGATGAATTCAAGGAAACTGCCAGGTATAAAAATATCAAGCTTGAGATCGTAAATCTTGACAGAACACTACATACAAAATTCTGGAAAAAACAATAAATCGTTATTCCGGTAAGGATTATTTCTAAATTCAATTCCCTCCTGAGCAGGCTCAGGAGGGAATTGAATTTTAAAGGCAATTGGAAACTAAATGATTTTGCTCTAAATAATTTAAAAATCCCCAGGTTTACTTCGGGAGGATTTTAAAGTACTCCTAATTTAAAATCCTATAGCGGCGTCCAATTCCTGCCTAGGTTCAATTTCTTATAACACCAAAACCTTTGGCCATTATTCGTTGTATATTCCTGAAGAACAGCGTCCTATTTGAGTGAAAATCCTTTTAAAATAAAATTTTAAGCCAAACCGATGCATTTAATCGATTAAAATCACGCCTTCATCGAAAATTTTCCTACGATGAAAAGTTAATATATAGATTTGGTGTAGAAGTGCCTTAACCTATCTCATAATTAATGAAACTTCCTGTAAGAAATTTATTCCTATCCTTCCTGTTTCTATTTTTTATGAATTTAAATGGGTTTGGGCAGGCCCCTTGTGATCCCGGGAATTGTAATTTGCCAGGCCAGAAATGTTGTGGTAATATATGTAGGCCGGCATCACAATGTGCTCCTGGAAAAAATCCGCCACCTCCAGGTCTTGTTGTTCTCATAGATACCAACATTCAATTTCTTTTAGCCGCAGGACTTTGTCTTGGAATCTGTTTTTTCGGTTTTCAGAAAAAGGGTGCCAGCTCTTTTCAGGCTTCCGAAAATA
>JAWOHC010000178.1:0-8782 GCA_046496275.1 Gillisia sp. | reverse complement strand
CGACCACCGCGAAATCCACCACCCCAACGAGATCGCGCAGAACCAGGCGCATTGCTGCACGAATGGGCTGGACGATCCGAAGAATTCCGGCGCCAGAAGAAGTAGCCCTGGAAAGACTTTCTTATTTAACCATTGCCTGCCAGGATGATGAAAAAGCCACAATTATGGCCAATCATCTTCAAAGCGATTACATTACCTGTAAAACCAGCGATGATGTAACAGGGACCGAATATGCGGCGATGTTGAAAAATATTTACGCCATTGCAGCCGGAATTGCTCACGGACTTGGGTATGGCGATAATTTCCAGAGTGTATTGATGAGTAACGCCATTCGGGAAATGAAAAAGTTCATCAAAAAAGTGCATAAGATGAAACGGAACATCAATGACTCTGCCTATTTAGGGGATTTGTTGGTAACAGGATATTCTGTTTTTAGCCGCAACCGAATGTTTGGGAATATGATAGGGAAAGGCTACACCGTAAAAAGTGCTCAAATGGAAATGAGCATGATTGCTGAAGGGTATTACGCCACAGAAAGCGCCTACAAGATAAACCAGGAGAAAGGTGCAAAAACGCCTATTATCGATGCGGTTTACAGCATTCTTTATCAAGGAAAAAACCCTAAAAAGGTCTTCAATAAATTAGCGGAAAAACTGGACTAACCAAGTTTCAGAAAACAGTCTAAAATCTAATTTCAACTGCGGTTTCTTTAACTGCATTTTTCAGAAGTAAATGAATAATCCTGTTCTTAAAGGTAGCCTGATGGTTGCGTTGGGTGCTTCCAGCTATGGAATGCTAACAACCTTCGTTAAAATGGCTTATGCTGAGGGTTTTACAGCCTACGAGATCACCTTTTCACAAATGATCCTTGGTTTATTTGGTCTCATTATTATAAACCTAATTTTTGTAAACGGTAAGAAAAATGAACCCACAGAACCTGCAGAGCCTAAATTAAGGAGTATTCTAAAATTGATGGCGGCAGGGACTTCTTTAGGCCTTACCAGTATTTTTTATTATATTTCTGTACGCTATATTCCTGTTTCAATTGGGATCGTAATGCTTATGCAAAGCGTTTGGATTGGAGTTGTCCTGGAGGCCATTATAACCCGGAAAAAACCTTCCAGCGGTAAAATTATCGCTGTTATTGCCATTCTTGGAGGAACTGTTCTCGCCACAAATTTATTCCTGAACGCTGTTCAACTGGACTGGCGTGGAATTGGCTGGGGGTTTTTGGCGTCGCTTTCCTACACTGTAACTATTTACTCCTCCAATACGGTTGCTACTCAACTTCACTCTTTTAGGCGAAGTCTTTGGATGATGGTAGGCGGAACGATTATAGTAACTATTATTTCCATCCCATTTTTATTGGAACAATTTAACCTGGAGATCTTTCAGAAATGGGGACTTATTCTGGCCCTTTTTGGCACTATCCTCCCTCCTATTTTATTCACCCTGGGAATGCCAAAAATAAATGTTGGACTTGGCGCTATTATCTCTTCAGTAGAATTACCGGTAGCGGTATTAATGGCCTATGTTTTATTGAGCGAAGTGGTTAATATTCAACAATGGATAGGCATACTAATTATTCTTATGGCAGTGGTGGTGATGAATATACCCCGATTCAACAGGAGTTTAAAATAGATAGTATCGCTAAAGAGCCAGGATCGTTCCGCCTTCGGCTTAACTGCAAGAACCAAGAAAAAAGACTCCAAGGTCACAGAGAAAAAATGATGATTGAAAATTATGCATGGATACTTAGTGAGCTGGATATTAGAGAAGGACTTCTTGACAGCAGTGTCGAATGGAATAGCCAGACTTTGTGACCTTTGCGGAAACTTTGTGCTCTTTGTGGTTAAAAAAAGTACCTTTTTTAATTTCCTAAAACAGAACCATTTTATCCTATTGAAATTCTGTAATAAGCACTTCTACTTCCCTATTTCTTCAGGATTCCCGGGATTTTAAGTATTGGCAATTCCACCATTTCCGATTCTTTTATCGAATTTTCAGAAAAAACAAAGGTCCTGTCGTACATTTTCCCGTCGGCAAAATAGGTAACTGCAAATTCATTTGTAAGCGCTAAAACCTCCTCCTGTAGAAATTCGATTTTTGCAAAGGATTTTTCCGGCAGTTCTTTTACAGAATGCCGCATCGTAGAGGTCTTTATTTCTTTATCGAAGCCTTTGCTTACAACCAGGATCATTTCTATGGTAATATCCCTGTCATTTATTATATAGGCATTCCACTCCATGGTTTGAAATTCTACATTTTTCTCCCTGGCTATACCGAGGTAAATTCCTTTAGATTCCGGTATTTTAATATCTTTTTTCAAAATTGAGCTTGTTTTAAACGTTTGTTTCAGAATAGATAATAACGCAGCAACAAATATACTATTTGCCAAAGCAATTATATGGATCAATTCAAGCTATTGATATCAAACTCACAGAAGCTATTTAAATCTACTGAAATGTGCTACTTTAAGCAAAACACCTCTTTAAAAGCTTTAGGATTGATTATTGAATAATTATCTTGCTGGGGTAAATAAAGGCATTCATAAAATGGATAAAAGAACACTTCCCGACTTAAAAACATACGAATTTGAAGAGTTTGCATTTAAAGAATTAATGCAAATCAGGATTAATAAGGTTCTTATCGTATGCTCAAACTATGATTATTACATGCTCGAGGAGGATGGGCGGATAGATGAGCGTATTTTCAATGAATACACGGCTTTAAACCTCCGGTTTCCGCCAAGTTTTAGCCATGCCAATTCTGCCAAAAGGGCAATAAGTACAATGCATTCTGATAAAATAGACCTGGTAATAACCTGGCTTGACATTGGAAATGCGCAAGCTTTTGAAACTTCAAAGAAAATAAAAGAGGCCTTTCCATCCATTCCAATCGCTGCTCTTAGCCTGTATTCTGCCGAGTTGAGAAAAAAAACCCAAAGTGAAAACACGGGGATCATCGATCTGGTTTTTCATTGGAACGGGAATGTTGATATTTTCCTGGCAATTATCAAGCTTACTGAAGATAGGATGAATGCGGAAAAAGACATCAATGAAATTGGTGTTAAAGCGATTTTACTGGTAGAAGATTCCCTAAAATTCTATTCAAGGTATTTACCAATTATTTATAAGATCATCTTAAAACAAACGCACTCCTTCATGTCCGAAGGTTTGAATGAGCACCGCACTATGATGCTCATGAGGGGTCGCCCAAAAATTTTACTGGCAACCAATTACGAAGAGGGGATTTCTCTTTTCGAAAAATATAAAGACAACCTTTTAGGGGTTATTTCTGATGTGAATTATTTTAAAGGCGGAAAAAGGGATCCTAATGCAGGATTCGAGTTCCTGAAATACGTAAGAAGCCTGAAACGCTACTTTCCGTTCCTAATTCAATCTTCCGATAAAAACAATGAGAAATTAACCCTGGAGTTAAAAGGCAAATTTTTATATAAACACTCTGAAGTATTGGGTGAGGAAATTAAAACGTATATCAATAAATATTTCTCATTTGGTGATTTTGAGTTTTGGGATCCGGTTCAAATGAAAGTTTTGGCAACGGTAAAGGATTTAAATAGTTTTCAAAAAAGCCTAAGTACCGTAAGTTTAGAATCTATAAAGTACCACGCAGAGAGAAGCGAATATTCTAAATGGTTAAGATCCAGGGCGCTTTTTCCATTGGCCAACTTATTTAGCAATGTGGAATATGAGGATTTTGATGATATAGAACAAATTAGGGCGTTTTTAATAAACGCCATAAAAAGATACCGTTTATACAGGTCCAGAGGAGTTATCGCAAAATTTGACAAAGATAAATACGATGAGTATTTAGGTTTTGCACGAATAGGAGAAGGATCTCTGGGAGGAAAGGGTCTTGGACTGGCATTTATAAATTCCT
Source organism: Gillisia sp. (assembly GCA_046496275.1). Classification (GTDB taxonomy): domain Bacteria; phylum Bacteroidota; class Bacteroidia; order Flavobacteriales; family Flavobacteriaceae; genus Gillisia. The sequence goes on along the minus strand of JAWOHC010000178.1, from coordinate 4,879 downwards.
TTTTAAAACGCCATAAATTATTTAATAAATACAAAGATATTTCCATCTCAATACCCCGTACCGTGGTTTTAAGCACGGATGTATTTGATGAATTTATGGAAAAACATCAGCTTATACACTTTGTTGCACAATGTGATAATGATGATGAAATTTTGAACAAATTTATTTCAAAACCACTTCCCAACTGGGTTCTGGAAGATATAAAATCCTTCCTGGAAACAACAAAAACCCCCATCGCCGTCCGTTCTTCCAGTGTATTGGAGGATTCGCATTATATTCCATTTGCAGGGGTATTTGCAACTTATATGATTCCAAATTCATCAAAAGAAAAAATGCTGCATATGGTTTCCAACGCCATAAAATCGGTAATGGCTTCAGCCTTTTTTGAACAGAGCAAAATTTACTTAAAAGCATCTTCCCATAGTATTGAAGAAGATAAAATGGCGGTTATTTTACAGGAGGTTACCGGGAAACAATATGATGATGTGTACTACCCTAATGTTTCTGGAGTGGCGCGGTCCATAAATTTTTATCCTCTTGGCAGTGAATTGCCCAATGAGGGAATTGCCAATATAGCATTAGGCTTGGGGGAAATTATCGTTGGCGGAGGACAAACCCTTCGATTTTCACCTTTTCATCCTAAAAAAATTCTCCAGCTATCGTCTCCGGAATCCACCAAACGGGAAACACAGCAATATTTCTATGGACTGCATATGGATCCAGATAGCTATCAGGCTTCCACCAGTGAAGCTATAAATAAGAAAAAGATAAGCATAAGAAATGCCGAAAAACATGGCTCTTTAAAATTTGTTGCTTCTACCTACGACATCCAAAACAACACCATTAGACCCGGGGTCTTACAAGATGGTATTCGGGTAATAACCTTTGATAATATATTGAAGTACAATAACTTTCCATTGGCAGAGATTCTAAAGGAATTGTTACGAATTGGACAACGGGAAATGCGAAATCCCATAGAAATTGAATTTGCGGTAAAACTTGATGTTCCATCCGGCCATCCAAAAGAATTTAGTTTTTTACAAATAAGGCCTATTGTTGAAAGCAATGAGACAACGAACAAAATTCCAGAGAATTTTGATGTTGAGGATTGTATAATTTATTCCGAGTCTGCCCTTGGTCATGGAAACTATGGGAATATCCAGGATATTGTGTATGTAAAACCCGAAACCTTCAACGCTGCCAATACCCGGGAAATAGCAGCTGCCGTAGAACGTATCAATAAAAAATTCAGCAAACTGGATAAGCAATACATTTTAATTGGCCCCGGTAGATGGGGATCCAGCGATCCGTGGTTGGGAATTCCGGTGATTTGGCCACAAATTGCATCGGCAAAAATCATTATTGAAGCTGGCTTAAATGATTATCGAATTGAACCCAGCCAGGGAACTCATTTTTTTCAAAACCTAACCTCGTTTAAAGTGGGTTATTTAACCATAAATCCTTTTATAGATGATGGATATTTCGATTTATCCTATTTAAATGGACAAGTTGCTGAATATGAAGATGAATTTTTAAGGCATATTCGTTTTAAAGAACCTTTAAATATAATTATAGACGGGAAAAACAGTAAAGCTATAATTTTTAAAGAAGGACATAAAACAGAAGATAATCCTGAGTCCGGAGTTACCATCGAAGATCTCCCTCCAGAAGGATTTATGTAGCAGAAGTTAAATTGAGATTTTACCCAAATGGCACGGGTAAATATCGGGTAATTATACCCCGCTTGTTTGTTAAAAACTGAGGGGTGCATTTAAATAAAATGCAATTTAATATATGTAATTTTGCAAAGGATAATAACCGGAAGAATCTATTCTAAAATAATTTTTAAATACAGTTAAATCATATCATTATGAATGTAAAAGACATATTAAATAACCTGGAAACCAAACACCCGGGAGAAAAAGAATACTTGCAGGCAGTTCACGAAGTGTTGGAATCTATTCAGACTATTTATGATGAAAATCCACAATATGAAGCAGCGAAAATTATTGAACGACTTGTAGAACCAGATCGTATTTTAACCTTTAGAATTTCCTGGGTAGATGATGATGGAGGTGTTCAGGTTAATTTAGGGCACAGGGTACAATTTAACAATGCAATAGGACCTTACAAAGGAGGAATTCGACTACATCCAAGTGTAAATTTAAGTATTCTTAAATTTTTAGGATTTGAGCAAACATTTAAAAATGCTTTAACAACCTTGCCAATGGGTGGTGCTAAAGGTGGATCCGATTTCAATCCCAAGGGAAAATCAGATGCAGAAATCATGCGTTTTTGCCAGGCCTTTATGTTGGAATTATGGCGTGTAATTGGCCCTAATCAAGACGTTCCGGCCGGAGATATTGGAACTGGCGGTAGAGAAATTGGTTTTATGTACGGGATGTATAAAAAACTACAATTTGAAAATACCGGTGTTTTTACGGGTAAAGGTTTAAATTGGGGAGGAAGTCTTATCCGACCTGAAGCTACAGGTTTTGGAGCTACTTATTTCACCAATGAAATGCTGCAAACAAAAAATGATACCTTCATAGGAAAAACGGTTTCTGTTTCAGGATTTGGAAATGTAGCCTGGGGTGTAGCTTTAAAAGTTACAGAACTTGGAGGAAGAGTAGTTACCATTTCTGGTCCTGATGGTTATATCTATGACGAGAGTGGCTTGAATGCTGAAAAAATAGACTACCTCTTATCGCTAAGAGCTTCAAACAACGATATTGTTTCTCCTTATGCATTGGAATTCCCCGAATCCAAATTTGTCCCTGGTAAGAGACCCTGGGAGGTTCCTGTGGATATCGCAATGCCCAGTGCAATTCAAAATGAATTGGATGGGGAGGATGCAAAAATATTAATTGCCAATGGTGTGAAATATATTGTAGAAGTATCCAATATGGGTTGTACACCAGAAGCGGTTGAACAGTTTCATAATCACAAATTGCCATTTGCTCCTGGGAAAGCGGCAAATGCCGGTGGTGTAGGAGTTTCCGGTTTGGAAATGTCTCAAAATGCCATGAAAATAAACTGGACTACCGAAGAGGTAGATGCTAAATTACATCAAATTATGTCTTCAATTCATACGGTTTGTTCCAAATACGGAACAGATGATGACGGATATATTAACTATGTAAAAGGAGCGAATATTGCAGGCTTTATAAAAGTTGCGGATGCTATGTTAGATCACGGTGTTTTATAATATTGACACCAATTTTTTGTCCATTTAAAAACCCATTCAGGTTAATATAGGATGATTATTAATTAAAAATTCCCGGGAAAAATATTCCCGGGAATTTTATTTTTAGAGAAAGCTACAATTCTAATTTTACAGCAAACTCAATTTCAACTTAAGTGAGCTTATTCTTTATTTTATTAAACAAATAACCAAGGAAGAAAATGGCCACCAGGAAAAGAATGGCGCCTAAAATATATCCAATTACCTCCAAAACCAGTGTAAGTACGGCTATTCCGGCTAAAATAATAACTGCTAAAATAATAATTCCAATCTTTTTCATATGTAGCTATTTATAATTTCGACTTCGCTCAATACAAGCGTTTTTTATTGGGCATATGTAATTCGCATAACTTCATTTGTGTTTGCACCGGGTTTCAGCTATGCTCATTTTATATAGTTGTTTTAAATTGTTCAAGAAACCTGATATCATTTTCGTAGAACATCCTAATATCTCCAATTTGGTAAAGGAGCATCGCGATACGTTCTATTCCCATTCCAAAAGCGAACCCACTGTATTCTGTGGGGTCAATTCCACAATTTTTAAGCACATTTGGATCTACCATTCCACAGCCCATAATTTCCAGCCAACCGGTCCCTTTGGTGATGCGGTAATCGGTTTCTGTTTCCAGTCCCCAGTAGATATCAACTTCAGCACTTGGCTCTGTAAATGGAAAATAAGAAGGCCTTAGCCTGATCTTGGATTTCCCAAACATTTGTTTTGTGAAATATAGTAAGGTTTGTTTTAGATCGGCAAAGGAAACGTCCTTATCGATATACAATCCTTCCACCTGGTGGAAAATACAATGAGACCTTGCTGAAATAGCTTCATTCCTGAAAACACGGCCCGGTGAAATGGTTCGTATTGGAGGTTGATTATTCTCCATATATCTTACCTGTACAGAGGAAGTATGGGTCCTTAATAAAATATCGGGATCCGTCTGGATAAAAAAGGTATCCTGCATATCCCTGGCCGGGTGATATTCCGGAAGGTTCAATGCTGTAAAATTATGCCAGTCATCTTCAATTTCCGGCCCTTCAGAAACATTAAATCCTATATTTGAAAAGATCTCTATGATTTGATTCTTCACAATGGAAATAGGATGCCTGGATCCAATCTCAACTGGTTCGGGGGGGCGGGAAAGATCTCCATAAACTCCATGTTCTTCCTGCGAACCTTCAAAAGCATCTTTTAAGAGGGAAACCTTTTCCTGAGCTGTGGTTTTTAAAGTATTTATTGCCTGGCCAAACTCCTTTTTCTGATCATTCGGAACATTTTTAAATTCAGCAAAATATTGATTTAAAAATCCTTTTTTTCCGAGATATTGGATCCTGAAAGCTTCCACTTCCTCTTTATTGGAAGCCTGAAAACCTGAAACTATTGCAATATGCTCCTTTATCTTATCAATCATGCATTCATATCTTTATATGGCTAATTTACTATAATTGCGCTTTTACCCAACAATTTTAACAATTCTATTGAATATATCCTGTTTCTAGAAAATACTGCACAATGGCGTCTTTCATCAATACCGATTGTTCCCCCGCTTTTAAGCTGGGTAAAACTTCCAGCACTTTATAATGAGGCCAACCATCTTCGTCCACAAAATCAAATTCATAATAGCCATAGGGTGCCAG
>JAWOHC010000343.1:0-3682 GCA_046496275.1 Gillisia sp. | reverse complement strand
GTTTTTTGTTGCGCAAAGGTTAATTGCACCATGAACACTAAGAATAGTGTTAGAATTCCATTTAATCTTTTTTTCATTATTTTGTTAATTTGAATTAGCCAGCGCCAAAAAGTTAATAATATCTTAAAATAAAGAAAACATCAACGTCCTTGAAGTGTTAAACTCTTAACACTACGCTACCTTTTAGATGTAATATTCCCTAAATGGTTGCGTCACTTTTACACTAAATTGTTATAAACACTACTATTTGAATAAATTCTTCAGTTAAACAAAAAAGTTAAAAATCTCTTAAACACTGATACTATGGCTATATGGTTAAATCCTGGCCAGATCAATACGGGATATATTTGAAAAAAATTTAGAAGCAACTACCCGTCTAAAATGCATTTCTTATCAATAAAAGCAAAAAGATAGCGTATTATTCTACCTTTTTATGCGGTAATATTGCCGATCAATACAAAAACGGTATCCAAAAAGCACATTTTCGGCATTTTCAACCTCATTTCCAAAAATGACCTTCCCACAAATTCGCGCTCCTTTCTTATATCTTGTTAAAAAAAAATTCAATAAGCCTGTGGTTTTCTTCTTTACATAGATCCTTTAAAACAAAACCTGTTTTTAACCCAGGCCCTACATTTGTATGTTTGCTATTATATGGTGAGCAGCACCCATCAGCACTCTATTTCGCAACTTTGAAGCTAAACCAAGAACCCTGCAAGGCCTGCCCTGAAGGAGCAAAATATGCCTTTCCGATTGACAATTTTTAGAAAAGCCCAAAATATGTAAGCTTCCTGCTATTTAATCCCAGGACAAAAACATTATTGGAAAAATGTAAAATCAAAAGCAAAAAAAAAGGCTGCCATTGCTGGCAGCCTTTAAAAATTATTTTTAGAAATACTTAGTACCCTGTGTTTTGAGTAATATTTGCATTTACACCAGCCTCAGAAGTTGGGATTGGCATTGCGAAATTATAAGCACCATAGGTAATTCCAGTATGTAGTTGAATAATATCTACACTTTGAATATTCATACCTGTGCGTGCAAGATCATGGAATCTAAAGCCTTCAAAAGCAAATTCCTTTCTTCTCTCCAACAAGATATTTTCTATAGTGGCAGCAGTATAAGCAGCCGCACCTCTATTTGCAGGAATCATATTTAACCACATTAAAGCATCTGCTCCACCGGTTTCTAATAATGCCTCTGCATAGATAAGTACCATTTCTTCATAGCGAATCACTGGAACGTTATCTTCAAAAGGAGCTGTTCTTGGGTATTTCCCAATGTTTCTTAAAGTCCCATTTGCACTTTCACCAATTACAGTAGCTATTTGTACACCAGCTGTAGGATCATAAAGAGAAGCTCCTCTCACATCACCTTCACCATAGATAGCTTTAAGGTTTGGAAGCGCTACAACATCACCGTAAGAACCTACCTGGTAAATATTGGCTAAACCATTAATTCCAGGGTTATCTGTAGGAGTGTTTGCGATTTCAAATATTGAGTTTGCAGATCCACGACCTGCAAAGTTACTCAAGAAAGAACCCTCAGGAGCAACACTGTATTTACCAGAATCAATTACAACTTTTGCTGCAGTTAATGCACGGGCATGATCTCCAAAATAATTCGCGATTCTGGCTTCTAAAGCATAGGCGCCAAAAGAAGTCATGAATTCCTTACTAGTATCATTTAGACCTTCAGTCATTAAACTTTGAGCCATTTCAAGATCTGCATAAGCTCTATCTCTTACTTCCTGAACTGTATTTCTGGAAGGATAAAGATTGTCATTATCTCTAAAAGCAGTTACATAAGGTACTCCTGCTGCGCTTAAACCACCGTCACCTACATTTTGCTGACCGTAAAACTTCACTAAATCAAAATGCGCAAGGGCTCTAAGAGCATAAGCCTGACCTTTTATCTGGTTTATTCTGGCTTCATCACCTTCGATACCCTCTGCTCCAATTATGATGTTTGCTGAAGCAATTACAGCATAAACCTGAGTCCATAAGGTACTTGCAATACCCGATTGGGCATTTAAGTCCATTTGTGCCTCTACAACAAAACGGTTTGAGTTAGCATTTGAGGTGGTATTATCTGAAAATACTTCCCCTAAGATGATAACATCTCTACCATAATAGTTGAATGAAGACATACGCTCCATCACACCAATTAAAAGTGCATCCAGATCATTTAAAGTATTAATACTGGTTTCAATACTTTTTGCCTGAGCCAATGTTGGCTCCAGATCTTCTTCAGAGCAGGAGGTTAAAGTACCTACACTCAGGACAAATAATAATAAATATTTAATTGTTTTTTTCATTGTTTAAAATTTTACGTTAATACCTAAAGTATAAGTTTCTACCGGAGGAGTTGTTAAAGTTGTATAACCTGCAGCTCTAACTTCCGGATCCAATAATAATCCATCATCTTTTACCCAGGTAGCAACATTCGTACCTCTTAAGGTTAAAGTTAACCCATCAAGACCTATAGATTGAACAAATGCAGATGGTAAATTATATCCAAAAGCAACATTTCTAAGTCTTACAAAATCCCCATCATATAAGTGACGAGTAGAAGTATTATGGAAGTTATCATTTCTTGCATAGTTTACAGCAGGAACATTCGTAACATCCCCTGGCTGTTGCCATCTGTCTAATAATTCAGCACCACCATTAAAAGTTCCTAAGGTAAAGTTATTAGTTCTCAAATAGAATTGTGCAAATTGCTCGTAAATTTTATGACCACCCTGGAAATAAAGATCAGCTTCAGCAAAGAATCCTTTAAACTGAACTCTGGTTCCTAAACCTCCGGAATAGGTAGGCAATGCTCCAACTCCCTGATCAACTCTTTCTGCAGCGTTGTAGTTTGAAGTAACTTCACCATCTACACCATTCACAAACCAGGTAGGAAGACCTGTTTGAGTATCTACTCCAGCCCAGGTTCTCATAAACCAAGTTCCGGCTGGTAATCCAACCTGAGTAGTTTTATATACACTTCCAGCTAATGGATCAATATCATTCCCATCTGCTCCAACAGCTAAACGTGTAACCTCATTATCTACCGTTGCAACGTTTCCAGAGATGTTCCAAACGAAATCTTCAGTACTAATCACATCAAAACCTAATTCAACCTCTATACCTTTGTTTACCATTTCTCCTAAATTCTGGTCTTGAGCTGTAAAACCGGTTGTTCTGGATAAAGGAACTTCTTGTAAAAGATCATAGGTTCTTCTGTTATAATATGCGAAAGATCCAGTTAATCTATTATCAAACACTCCAAAAGTGAAACCAAGATCATAGGTTTCTCCTTTTTCCCAGGTAAGATCTGCATTTCCAAATTGGGTTGGAGTAGCTCCACCATTATTTGAATAATCTGCTCCATAACCTAATAAAGCCTGGTATGCATTTAAACCAACTGCGTTGTTACCGGTGATACCGTAAGATGCTCTAAGACGTAATGTATTGAATACGGAACCTCTCATAAAATCTTCTCTATGAACGTTCCAGGCAGTACCTACAGATCCAAATGTACCAAATCTATTTCCAGCACCAAATCTTGAAGAACCTTCTCTTCTTATAGTGGCGTCAAAAACATATTTACCAGCATAGTTATAGTTTAAAAGTCCTAAGTAAGATACGTTATACCAATCTGTAAAAGATGAAAAAGCATCAAACTCTGCACTGGC
>JAWOHC010000160.1:0-7236 GCA_046496275.1 Gillisia sp. | reverse complement strand
CCGATTCGAATTTATTTCTGAAGTAATTTCGGGAAAATGAATAGGCTATATTTTTGCCTATAAGGCCAAAGGTTTTCATATGTAGCTATTTATTGTTCTTTAAGGTACTACCGATAGTTACGGGGGTAATTCCCATACCTTTATTGGTTTTGGCATTGAGATTTCGACATGCCCCTCAAGCTGTTTTATTTCTATTCTCGTACCAGGCGAGGGCTAATACTATAAATATTCCCAAAAGGATGAAAACCAACGCCATCCAGGTTTCAGAGATAGTGAAATCGGGAAAATAGCGGTCGTAATTATCAAGGATTGGATTTTCATTTACATCGATGAGGATTTCACCTTGGGCGCTGGTTTTATATATTTTTTCTTTCCAGGGCCATACAACCCCCAGGGAACCAGCTATAAAACCGATAATTACTGCATAGGTTTCCTTTTTGAATTTCTTTAAAACGTATCCCAATAAATGGGAGAGCGATACCAAACCAACCAGAGATCCTAAGGAAAACACCATTAAAACCTGTAACAATCGCATCTGGCCATCGTTGTCTAAAAACGAGAAATCAAGCTGGATTAACTGGGTAATAGTGTCAAAAAGTGCATTTACGGAATCTACAAGGAGAAGGACATAATTCCCAAATAAAATGAGGATAAAAGAGCCGGAAAGACCTGGAAGGGTCATCCCGGAAACCCCCACTATACCGCAAAAAAACACAAACCATAGGTTGTCATTCTCTGTTGCTGGTTCCAGAAAACTTATACCTAATCCGGCAATGACTCCTGCAACCACATAAAGCACCAGTTTTCTTGACCAATCGTCAAATTCGCGGAAGATATAATAAATTGAACCCATGATCATTCCAAAGAAAGACGCCCAAACATATAATTCGTAATGGAGAATTAGATAATCCAGCAATTTGGACACGCTAAAGTAGCTTATAACCATTCCAAGGATAAGCAATCCAAGAAATTTCCCGTTGGTATACGTATATAAACTTCTAAATCTTCCATTGATAAGAAGTTTAAAAGCTTTGAAATTTATTTTTTGAAGGGAGTAGATGAATTCCTCATAAAACCCCGCTACAAAGGCTACAACCCCGCCGGATACACCGGGAACTTTATTTGCAGCTCCCATGGCTAAGCCTTTAAGTACTAAAAATACCTTATCACTAATTGTCCGGGTTTGTTGCATTCTGTTGGATAGGTTTTTGATTTGCGACGCGCTCTAATATAAGGATTAATAAAAAACCAATAAGCATTAATATTATCGCTGGAAAGAGGTAGGCATTCCCTTCAAAATTCCATGGTAAAACAGAAACCTCCTTTATTATCAGGATTTTTTCTCCATATTGCTCGGTTTCCAGAACCTTCTTCCATGGCCATATTTTATTGAGCGAACCGGCAATAAAACCGGTAAGAACGGCAAGGGTGATATTGCTGTAATGCTTAAACAACCATTTTAGAATATGGGAAAATGATAACAGTCCAAAAACAGCGCCCAAAGCGACAATTCCCAGTGTTTTAAGATCAAAATCCTGTGCAGCTTCCGTAACTGTTTTATAAGCACCTAAAAGCACTAAGATAAACGCTCCCGAAATTCCAGGCAAAATCATGGCGCAAACAGCAATGGCTCCGGCTACAAAGAGAAACCAATTGCTTGTTGTTGCTTCTGAAGGAGGAAGGGATACGATATAATACGCAAATACAGCTCCAGCCAAAAGTGCAGCAATCATTTTAAAATTCCATTTGGGGATTTGCTTGGCTACAAACCAAACACTTGCCAGAATAAGACCGAAAAAAAATGACCAAATCAACACGGGATGTTCATCCAGGAGGAAATTGGTAAGGCGCATTAACGTAAAAATACTAATTAATATACCGGTAAAAAGCGCAAGGATAAAGGATCCGTTTAATTGTTTCCACATTGCTTTAAAACCCTCCGTTTTCCAGGTTTTAAACAAGGAGAGGTTTACTCCGCTGATAGTGGTAATAAGTTCCTGATAAATCCCTGTTATAAAAGCTATGGTTCCCCCGGAGACACCTGGTACAACATCTGCTGCACCCATGGCCATTCCCTTTAAAGTGATCGTGAAGTATTCCCTGAAAGTTCTTTGCATTACCTAAATAGATATTTTGGGCAAAGGTAAATAATTATCAGGAGGTCTTCAGGTAAGAGTTAATCATTTCTTTAACACTTTTTCTACAGAAAATCTTCGGAAAAAGTTCTTCAATAATGATGTAATATTCTGAGTCTATTTTGAGTCCATTATTTAAATGAAAATATCCTTTATCTCCTTCATTTAAAGTGAAATATAAACCAGCGAACCTGTATTCGATTTCTGCTGTTTCAGGATAAAATTCAACAGCCTGAACTAAATTTTGTATCGCAGATTCAAATTCCCCAAGATTGATAAGAATATCACAACGGCGTATCCAGGTTTCCAATTCATAATTCCCCAGATCGATTGTTTTTTGATACCCGCGTTCAGCCTCTTCAAAGAAACCTAATTTGCTGTTTATTTTGGCATACCGCTTCCAGTAAAGCACGTTTTCCTCATCTATGGCAATAGCTTTATTGATATAGTACAAGGCTTTTTGGAAATTTTTCTTTTTATAATAAAAATCGGTGATTGCTATCCAACCTTTATCCAATAGCGGGTCTTCCTGCACTGTTTTTGAATAATGCTCCAAAGCCAGTTCATTCTCGCCTAATTTTTCAAAACATTTTCCAATTCTAAGAAATGCAAAGGATGTTGGATCATCCAGATCCAGGGTGATTTTATAATTTTCTATGGCTTCATGAAAACGTCCTAATTTCTCAAGGACTTTTCCCTTTTCAAGATAAGCTCCAATAAAATATTCATCGCTGATTATTGCATAATCAAAAGCAGATAATGCTTTTTCCAGATCCTTTAAGTCAAAATATTGTTTTCCTATTTGATGCCAGGCGACTTCACAATATGGGTTTTTGTCCAAAAACATATTCAGGTATTCAATAGCTTCTGTTTTTTGTTCTAAAAAATCAAAGCAATACATGATATTATATAAGGAGGAATAATCTTCTTCATCTGCCTCGAGGCATTTCATGAAACTGAATTTTGCATTTTCAAAATCTTCCATAAAAAGGTATTCCATACCAAGTAATGAATACACATCGGCTTCATCCACGGAAATTTCCAATGCGTGTTCCAGCATTTCGATCGCCTTTTCGTGATCGTCTCTTTTGGAGAAAATATTGGCTTTCTGAATATAAATTTCTTCATTGGAAGATTCCAAATCATAAAGCTCATTCAACAAGCCATCGGCCAGATCAAGTTTATCTTCAAATACAAGGATTTCAACCTTATAAAGTTTAAGGTTTGTAGAGGTAGGGTGTTGCGCCAAGCCTAACTTCACGGCTTTTTTGGCCAATGCAATTTTACCATTTTCTAAATAATGGTTGATGATATCCTCAAATTCTTCTGAATCAAAAAACAAAACATCGTTTGTTTTCAGCATTGATTCAAACCGGGTAAGTGAGAAATTGTTTTCTTCGTTATGACTTAATAGCATACACTGGGGATTACGGGATTTCTACAGTTTTAAAGTTAACTTTGTTTAGGCTTTATCCCTGTAGTAATCAATATTGTTTTTAACAAAGTAATGAACAACTTTTGAGATATTACTTTATCTCATTGAGAATGTCAATAATAATGCCACATCCTTCTCTTATTTCTTCCATTGAAATGGTGAGTGGAGGTGTAATTCGGACGGCCTTTTTCTCAAAAAGCAACCAAAAGAGAATCAATCCTCTATCCTGGCATTTCAGGATGATTTCTGTTGCAATATCTTCAGAAGGGGTTATTAGCGCAAGCATTAAACCTTTTCCTCTGACTTCTGTGAGCAATGGATGCACCAGTAATTCCCGAAAAAGCTTTTCTTTTTCAAGGCTTTCTGCCATAAGGTCAGATTGTGTGATTTCCTGAAGCGTAGCGAGCGCTGCTGCGGCAATTACCGCATTTCCTCCAAAAGTGGTAATATGTCCTAATTTTGGGTTGTCCATTAAAAGATCCATCACTTCTTCTGATGCTGTAAAAGCACCAATGGGAAGTCCGCCGCCCATTCCTTTTCCCATCACCAGAATATCCGGTACAACCTCAAAATACTGAAATCCAAATAATTTTCCGGTACGTCCAAATCCGGGTTGAATCTCATCCAGAATTAATAAGGCGCCAACTTCCTCACACCTTTCTTTAACCTTTTTTAAATACTTATTCACCGGAAAGATAAAACCTGCGCCGCCCTGAATGGTTTCCAGTATTACAGCCGCTGTTTTACGGGTGATTTTTTTTAAATCTGCTTCTAAATTAAATTCGATGAAAGAAATATCTCCAATAAGCGGGCGGAAAGGTTTTACCCGTTCTTCATAATCCATCAAACTGAGGGAACCCATGGTATTTCCATGATACGCATTTTTTGCCGCTATAAGTTCTGTTCTTCCCGTTGCCCTTCTTGCTAATTTTATTGCACCTTCAATAGCTTCAGTTCCCGAATTTGTAAGGTATGTTTTACATAAGTTTTCCGGAAGATGATGTGCCAGTAATTTTGTGTATTCCACCGCTGGCCCTTGTGCATATTCTCCATATACCATTACGTGTAAATAACTGTCCAGCTGTTTTTTCACCGCATTCACTACCATTGGATGACAGTGCCCTAAGCTACAGGCAGAAACTCCTGCTACGAAATCCAGGTATTTTTTACCCTGAATTGAATAAATATAGGATCCTTTTGCATGTGAAATTTCCAAAGCCAAAGGATGTGGGGTTGTTTGTGCCTGGTATTTTAAAAAATCTGCTTTCAATTGCTTTCTGCTTTCTCTTTATCTTCTTTCAATAATTCTGGTTCGGGTGTCGTCTGGGGAACTTCTGTGCTGTCCTTTTTGTTATCCTTTAGATCTTCGGGTTTTAATCGCGAATTTTCATTTAGTAGGGTTTCATCAGAATTACTTTCGTCAAAAAATGCGGTATCTTCTTCGGGTAAAGGAATTCCTTTAATCTGTCTCAGTTTTGGTGCTGGTTTTCCAGCGAACAGATCCTCTTTAGATCGTATTTGTTCGTCTCCCCGCCAGTTAAAACCGGTTAACTGCCTCGCATTTTGAGGGAATTCAGCGGGAGGTGTGAGCGTTCCGTCCACCTGTTTATAATAATAAATGTCCTGAATCTCTTTCTCCTGAAACACAATCTTTATAGAACTGGAAAGGGTTTTATTAATTCCAATTAACTCTGTGGCTTCATTACGCGTATAATAAATTGTTTCTGTATTCTTTAAAATATCCACCTGGTATAAATCATTATTCACAAATAAACCTATAAGTTCCTGACCCTTAATTTGATTGTAGCCATCAATACTGTCTTTTTGAACTAGAAATGCGTTATTAAACACCTTTAGGGAATCGAGTTGCTCCGTTTCCGGATTGCTTAAGATATGGATGGTATCTCCCGTCATTTGATTATTTCCAGACCAGATCACCGGGTTTCTTCTTTTGGCGATTGTGGAAACCGGACCTTTATTGATATTTATGAGCTTTGTAAGTCCGGCTTTCTGGTTGAGATATAGGGAATCGCTTTTGCCACTCATATCGATTTTGAACATTCGCACATCATAAAATCCCCGGATGATTCTGTCTTCGGGTTTCCCCGTTATCATAATGGTATCGCTGTGAATGAATACAGAATCTTTATCCTGAAGCGTCGCGGCCAATGCTCTTTTTGTAATAAAAACTGAATCCTTATCCCGAAAAACTTCAGCATAATGCCCGGTTATCACACTTTTATTGAGCGTGTCTGTAACTTTTATATTATTTGTTCCGGATGCAAAAGCATTATTTCGGTTAAAATATAGGCTGTCCCCCTCCAGAATCCTGTTCTCATAATCTATCCTGGAATTTTTGACGAAATATCCGGTGTCATTCCGGGTATCATAGAAGCCGCGTTCACAATATACCGTGCTGGTTTCGCTTTCTATGGTGGTTGGGCCGTAGAGATATGCATGTCCGGTTTCTGAATAAAAATCAAGTTGCTCAGAATTTATCACGTATTCCGGATTGGTCACCTTTACTTTTGAAAGAAAGGAATATTTATCATCCTCCATAAAATACCTGCCAACCCGGCTGGTTAAAATACTGGCAGTATCACGAACAGTACCACCGCTTCTGTAATATGCCTGTTGTTTTACCCTGTCAAAAAATAAGGTGTCTGTTTCTAAGGAGGTTTGGGGGCGTGTCATTTTTACCTTTCCGCTGGCGAAGGCAAATTGCGTTGTTCCATTGTATTCGGCGTAATTGCTCTGCATAGTCACGGTGTCACCCTGCTGCATTCGAACATTTCCGTAGGCCTTGAAAAAATTATCCTGATCATAATGAATGGCCTGATCGCACCATATTTCAATTCCCTCGTGAATAAAATAAACCTGGTTCGTTACTTTACTCAAGATTATTGCACCCGGATATTTGATCTCATCTTTAAGGGTACGGTCACTGGTATAATCTATTTTCTTGATTTCCTGAGCATAGGAAGGCGCTACCCCGGTTAGGAACACAAAAAAGAATACTAATAAGACTGTTGAAATTTTCACAGGAATACATTTGGTTCAAAAGTAATTAAAAGCCGTTAAAGAATCTGTCTTAATGTGGGAATAATAAGAAGCGATTATACCTATTTGGATGCGGTTTTTTAAGAGAAAGTGCCGAAAATAGATCCGTTTTGGAATATTGAATGACCTCCATTTGTCACAAACTTTCTAAAAATTAAGACAATTTAACCATATCAAAATCCCTTTAGGTTTAATTTAACGATTTTTTAAAAACCATGCAGCGCATCGCTGCGTAAGTTTGAGAGTAATCAACAAAAATAGAATTATGAAAAAACCACTGATTAAAGTGCAGAAAAAAGAATTTGCACCAATTGAGAACAACAACTCCCGAAGACAATTTTTGAAAATGGGAAGTTTAGCAGTAGTAGGATCTGGACTTTTACTCGCGTGTAGCAGCGATGATGATTTCGCAGGACCAGTTAACCCCGGAGAAGTATTTGTTCTTGGCAGTGGAGATATGGGGATTTTAAATTATGCGTATGCTTTAGAGCAATTGGAAGCTGCTTATTATACGCCAGTTTTAAACGGTTCATATTGGATGAACGGAGCCAATGCTGTTGAGAAAAAAATGCTGGAGGATTTTTATAACCATGAAATTATCCACAG
>JAWOHC010000150.1:0-6619 GCA_046496275.1 Gillisia sp. | reverse complement strand
CCAAGCCCATGGCATTGAGAGCAGGCTCCTTCTATTGTGTTGGTTGAAAATGAATCGGCATATAAAAGAGGTTGTCCCGCTGGATAATCGCCGGCGCGGGAATACAACATCCGCAACAAGTTTGATAATGTGGTAACGGAGCCGACCGAGGATCGGGTAGTTCCCGAACCTCGTTGCTGCTGTAAAGCAACTGCTGGAGGCAAACCTTCGATTTCATCTACTTCCGGTATTGGCATTTGATGAAAAAGTCGCCGTGCATAGGGCGACACAGATTCAAGATACCTTCGCTGAGCTTCAGCATACAGAGTACCAAAAGCAAGTGAAGATTTGCCCGACCCAGAAACCCCGGTAAATACTACTAAAGCATCGCGGGGAATTTCCAGAGTTACATCTTTAAGATTATGTTGCCGTGCTCCACGTACAGATACAAAGCCTTCTTTTTGTGTCTTACTTTCATTAGGTTGTTCCATGCCCCCGGTCGGACAAAAAATATACCAATACCAATTATAGATTAAAATAAGCTTTTTTAAGTTGGGGTTGGAATCAGTGGCATGGACCCTCCGAAATACCCAAACGGAAAGGTTTTCCCGTCAAGATGATGGTGTTCATAAAATCCGTTGATATAAATGAGACAGCGATTATGATTGGCCGATTCCCGGAATGAGGGTTTTTCAAATATGGTCTCTCCCCTGGCGTTCAATGTTTTATTCCATAATTCCTTTAGCTGAATTTTATCCTTTACCCAACGGAACCAAACCCCAAATTGAAACCTCGGGATGCCAGGGAGAAAGATCTGTATAAATCAGCAATTTTGGATGGCTGAAACCTGTAGTGTGATAAATTGGCAGGTCGGTTAAAGGAACCATGTTCTCCTTAATTTGTTTAATAGCCCGTAAACCCAATTTCCTACTGGCGCGACTTAATTAGGCTTCCAAATTAGTATTGATATCGTAGCACATGACAAAGATGTTATACTTAATAAATATAACGAATCAACCGCAATGTGAGAATTGTAGTATGGAGATTTCAAGAGGTATGCAAGGTTGTTTTAATGGCGTTTTTTTTAGTTGACAGATGTAAAGAGTTCTAAACTGTTTACAGTTTTCTATCTTTCAGACAGTTCATTGATCATTGCTTGAGCATTCCTATTTTGAGGATCAAGACTAAGTGATTTTTTATAATTAACCATAGCCAGATCAAGGTCTCCTATTTTCATGCTAGCCTCCGCGTAACTGTCATAAACATTGGAACTATTGGGATAAAGAATGGTATTAACTTTAAATATATCTTGTGATAATTTTATAGTATTCAGGTTAAGAAAATGGTAACCTAATCCATTTAAATTATCTTCTAAAATAGCTGGATTGTTAGGGTTTTCTTTCATTAAGGATTTGTATCCTTCAAGAGCTTGCTCAAAATCTCCGGTTTCTAGAAACTCAATAGGTAATATCTCATTTTCTTTCATCTGAGTAAGAGAAGAAGCCAGGTTTCCGCTTTGGTAGCGAGTAATCATTGTGTATTTTTCACTTTCCTGGTTTGATTTGAAATAGATGATTCGTTCATCATCTTCTTTATTGACATAGGATGTGTCCGAAATTTTAACCAAACGAAAAGGTTTTTCACCTATGTTCTTTATAAATAACTGGTTGTTATCCTGATAAACCTGAACTACGCTTTCATTATCCTTTCGATATCTTCCTACAATTTTTTTTATGTTATTTTGGTCTAATTCCTGTTCCCTGAATTTGGGAACATAATCCTCCCAATTGTAGGTAAGTGCTACGGATCTGATTAATTCTGAAATAAAATCCGGATGATTAGAGTTGGTTAATATAACCACACCGTATCCATTTTCTTTGTGTGCGATCAGTTCACTTGAAAACCCTTCATCCCACCCTCCGTGTCCAAAGTATACCTCATTATTTTTTTTATGTAAAAAGAATCCAAGTCCAGTAAAATCTTCCACAAAAGGGGTTAACATTTTTTCTGTCATTGTTTGGGGAAGAACAATATCACTCTTTCCCTTGAGTGTTCGTTGTATATTGATTGTAAATTTGGCCAAATCCTCAGCCGTTGTCCATAATCCCGCAGCTGCCATTTCTGGATAGGTATGTCTTTTTCCTTTTGTCATAGATCCATCCGGTAAATAACCAGTTGCCGCTAATTTTAGCTGATCATTTGGAAGTGGCTGATTAAATGTGCTACTGGACATTTCTAAAGGTGCCAAAACCAATTCATTCATTAGGTTTGGAAATGGTTTCTCTTCTACATCCATCATCATCTGCTGTAGTACTGTATAACCTCCACCCGAATAGCGAAAACCTTCTTCAGGAATTTTATCAACGTATATTGCTGGCGAATTAGCGGGTTCCTTTCCTTCTAGTACTTCCAATAATGTTGGAACGGGTATATCAGTGCTATAACCCAAAAAACCATGAACCGTTACGCCAGCTGAATGATTAAGCAGATTTTTTAGGGTGACTTTCTTTTTTGTTGTGAATCCATTGTCTGTTAATTTCCAGGACTTTAAATAGGTATTCACGTTTTCATCAAGTTCAACTTTGTTTTGATCCACAAGTTTTAAAGCTCCATAGGCAGTTACTGGTTTACTTATTGAAGCTGCTTGGAAAAGAGTTTTTGGGGTTACCGGAAGTTGACTTTCTTTATCCATAACTCCATAGCTTTTTATCCAGGCAATTTTGTAATCCTTAATTACAGCAATACTAACTCCCGGAACTCCATAATGTTTCATTCGGGATTCTATAGTCCAGGTAGAATCTCCATAAATATAAACAGGATAAGAAAGGCTCGTTTCTACTGTTTTGATCTCATTGGAAATGTCATTCCTTTGAGAGTTATTCGCACAGGAAAGGAAAAGAATGATTAGGGGAATGAACAAAAAGAGGTGATTTTTCATATTTATTTTACTTTAGTTGGCAAAGATGGAGTTGACGTAAACTTGGGTTTGCTGTTTTGTTAGTTGATGCCTAAAATAGCATTTTTTACTTGAGTGATTATTTTAAAATTAATGATAATCAACTATTTGTAAGTTGCTATGCCAGTGCCCAAACCTATGCCTTACTGTTTTTGTTCTATCGACTTATTTGTTTCGGAAAAAGGAATTTCTAAATCCGTAGTATAAAAATTCTTATTTTCGAAATTCGCATCTATAACCTCTAATTCATTATTTGATGATGTTATAACAAACATTCGAATTATCTTGTACTCTACAGTTTCGCCATTATAACTTTCCCTTGTTGTTAACGTCAATCTTAAACCAGAGGCGATATGTAAAAGGTTAAATTCAAACATGCGATAAATCTCATCAGTTTCTTTCCGTTGAGATCCTTTGTATTCTGATGTGACATAATTCTTAAACTTACTTCGGTCATAAACCGATTCAAAGTGGGATTTCCAAACCATTAAGCGTTTTAGTCCAATGGTCGCTAAAATTTGGTCTTGTTTATTCAGGTCAATTTTCATCTATGTTGGATATTTTCATTGGGCTTATCGGTAGTCTGTCTAAAAACCTGGATTTACTGCCAATTATGAACTAAAATAAGCTTTTTTAAGTTGGGTTTAGGATACGTGTAGAAATTAAGGTTTATGGGACTAATTGGTTTTAAACCAGACTATTTCATCATGTTTTTATTCTTTTTTGCAAAGCCTAAATCAGTATAGGGAATTTCCTCGCTAATTTTTGGAGATTTGATCAAAAACCCATTCCCAAGGATCCACCAATTTTTTTTATTATTTTTTTAGGCCAAAATACGGGCGAGCTTTCCTTTACATTTTTTTTTAGAAAAAACAGTGCTAATTTCTGTGTGCCTTTCTGTACCTTTTTTTTTTTTCGCTTGCAAAGTACTACTAATGCCCAATTCTCTATTCCTGTATTCGCACTTTTATACACATGTTCAAGTACCTGATGCGAATTTTAAGCTCCGTAAAATTCGTGAATTACATTTAAAAATGGCTGTTCTTTTATCGGACATCAATTTTGTTGACAGGCTTTTCTAAGGAGATATTTTGTTCGAATTTATTATAGATAATCAGGATCGTGAGGCCGAATAAAACTGCAATAACAACCAGTAAATTATTCATAAGTCCTTCAACAGAAAAAGATAACCTTATTAAGATAGTAGAAACAATAAATCCAGAGTTTCGGATAATCAAATGAAATTTATCAGTGTAAAAAAATGAAACCAACAGCAAAATAACGTCTACGATCACTAAAACTGTAAAAAATTGTTCAAAGAAAATATTGTTTATATTTTGAAATAATTCCCCGGAGTTTTCAAATTCAAAGATGGTTTCACTAATCCAATTGGTGAATGAATAAACAGCCAATACCAGCACTACAGGTACTAGCAATGAAGCTATAATTTTTTTAATTTTGGTATATCTTAGTGTACCCTCAAGGATCGATTCATCAGTCTCCTTAATAGTAAACCTTTTTTTACTTTGCTTATAAAATAAATAGATGAGAAAAAAGAGGAGCAGTGTTGTCAATATATCGTAGGTAAACTGTAAATCATATTTTATTGAGAACCAATCAGCCGAAATTTTAAGATTCGCCAAATCCTTAAAAAGTCGCCTCATAATGATTAATAAAATAATTTCGTATTGCTTGTTAATATATATAGTTAATGATTGTGGCAGGTAGTAGATCAATAAGTACACCTCGTAGATAAGAATAAAGGAAAAGGGGGTGTAAATTGCAGATATTGGACTTTTAAACAAATTAGAGGTTTTGTTTAAGGAAATAACATCAAAATATACCAAAGATATAATTGCCAGGTGAATGATGAAGCTTAAAATAGCTATTACCAAAAAAAACTGTTCAGTTTTCTTACGCGTCGTAGACGAAAGTAATTTTTTGTAAATAACATCAAATTTAAAATTCATCGTTTTATCGCTTTTATATTTCCCTTAACATCTTTAAATATAGTCAACTCTAAGATTATGCTATAATCCGCTCAATTTTTGAATGTTTATTTATATTATTAGCACTAAAGTATATAAAAATTTAAAGTAAAAGCAAAATTATTTTATCGTAAGGATAAGTGAATGTTTTAACAGGACCTGATCTGGGAATCTGGGAGGATTTGAATCACCTCCATTCCTGATATATCCCAACAGGCATTGCGGAAAAACCGGATTGATCAACAAGGAGTTCATTTTGGCCAGTACCGGGTGCTGGACCGGTATTTAGTGCCACAGGCTTTATTCTTCAACTCCTTTTAAAAAGATCTATTTGGTTGTTTCCTGGTTTTTTTTGGAAGTGATGGGATTTCTCGAAGAATTTGAAGTAATGCTGCAAGCTTTTCTCCAGGAGGCCATATAAATTATCACATTTTTATATTAATTACCATAGGATGTTTTGTGGTAAAATTAGCCCTGTTTTTAAAAATACTGAAACATATTTAATTTAGGGTGCTGATTATGTAAGTTTATATGTTTCCCATCAGACTTAATGTATCCTAAATTAAAGGATAAATCTAAACTTGAAAAGCCCCCGGCCTCCTCCTGCCATAGCTTAAATTAAATCTAGATGCTGAAGTTTCCAACCAAGTTTATCATCCTTTGCTATACTATAAAAATCCTTTTCCAGATTTAGCACCTTGAGAATATTGAAGTAAATGCCAACAGCGACCGTTGGATCGCCCCTCTCCAGTCGGTGCAACGCAGCCCGGTGGATGCCGTTTCTTTATTGCTTCTTAATAAAGTATCTGTGCTTCCAATTATTTATTTTCATGTTTACGACAAATCGCTACTGCACTGGTGTTTGCATAAGTCCTTGTTGAAAAACGCTCAAGCTTACCAGGTTCGTTAGGAAGAATAATTGGATCTTCTCCATAAAGGCAATAGTGTCCAATTAAAGAATCTGGCGTAATGCCTATTTTCCAAATGTGTTCAAAAAAATAAACAACAATTGCTTTGGCTGCAATCAGGGTTTCTTCATACGTAGCATACTGTCCGTGGTTGTAGGCTTCGGATTCGTCCATATAATGAGCGTTCTCGTAAACTCTTAAATGAATTTTTTTTGACTCGCTGGTCATTCCCTTTTTTTTAAGTTACTTTCTTGCAATCGGTTTTAAGTTCCTATGTTGTGGGTAGGTGCTGTTCTGTGATGTAATTCTTTCAAACATAGGTTAAGTTTCTTCTATCTAAACGGCTTTCCCCGTTCAGTCGGTAAGCAACGAGTTTACCTCCTTTTGCAACGCTATAATCTAAACAACAAATATTGTCTTTATACAGTGATGGTTTCCCTTTTAGCCAATAATGCCCGAAAAACACTTTCTTGTCATCACCAGGATAGAAGTCAAGGGATTTTAATTCGGATAATTTAATTGGTTGCTCTGGTAATTTTTCAAGGGGCTCAACGCTTATTGACTTGTAGGTCATTTGAGCCGGGTTTTCCCACCATTTTATTCGTATTTCAGTTCTTTTTGTTCCGTCTTTATCCTTAAAAGAAAGTCCTCCGGGCATTTTCATTTCTTTACCCTTTAACGTTTGTTCAATGGCCTCATTCAATGCTGTGCCCTTTTTTACCGATTGATAAATTAGCTCTTCAGTTAATCTGTCGTTGACCAATGTTTGCTTTAAAAATTCTATATTC
>JAWOHC010000010.1:0-7050 GCA_046496275.1 Gillisia sp. | reverse complement strand
CTATACAGCCCTTTTAGAAACTGAAAGATTTAAATACCTTTTATTCCTTAACTTCCTTATTTCTAACTACGAGCCTAAAACCTTCCCCGTGAATGTTAAGAATCTCCACATCCGGATCTTTTTTAAGGTATTTACGCAGCTTGGCTATGTAAACATCCATACTTCGGGAAGTGAAATAATTGTCGTCCCTCCAAATTTTTGTTAATGCAAGCTCCCTTGGCATAAGGTCATTTTCGTGCAAAGCCAGCAAACGTAATAATTCATTCTCTTTTGGAGATAATTTTTGAGGCTCTTCATCTTTATAGGTCAAAAACCTAAGCTTTGAATTCAGGTGAAATCCACCAATGATAAACTCAAACTGCTTACTGTCCGCAACGCTATCCGTAGCTTTGCGCTGCATGATCGCTTTTATTTTCATCAAAAGCACTTCAGAGTCAAAAGGTTTATTCAGGTAATCATCTGCCCCTACTTTATATCCTTTTAAAACATCTTCTTTCATCGCTTTTGCGGTTAGGAAAATAATAGGAATTTCCTCGTTCTTATCGCGAATTTCCTTGGCCAGTGTAAACCCGTCTTTGTATGGCATCATCACATCAAGTATACAAAGATCAAAATCATCCTTTTTGAATTTCTCAAATCCTTCCATTCCATTTTTGGCGTGCGTAACATCATAGTCATTCATGGCCAAATAGTCTTTTAAGACAGTTCCAAAATTGGGATCGTCTTCAACCAGTAAAATCTTTTTGTTTTCAGTTTCCATATTCTAAGTTATTAATGGTAATTTAATTATAAAAGTACTTCCTTTTCCCTTTTCGCTTTCCACGGTAATGGTTCCGTGGTGGTCGTCCAGGATGCGTTTAACATAGGCCAGACCTAAGCCGTGACCCTTTACGTTATGTATATCTCCCGTAGGTTCACGGTAGAATTTTTCAAATATTTTTCGTTGAACTAATTTATTCATACCCATTCCCTGATCGCGAATTTTCAGAATGATAAAATTCCGTACATTTTCAGAATAAATATCAATTTTAGGGGGATCTTCAGAATATTTAATCGCATTGTCAAGAACATTTACCAGTACATTGGTCATATGGTTTTGATTTGCCAGCACTGAAGATTTCAAAGCTCCAAAATGGGTTTTAATATATCCATTTCTATCCTCTACAATCAATTCTACATGGTTCATCGCTTCCTCCACAAGTTCATGCAACTGAAGCCGTTCCTTCTTTAGGTCCAGCTCATTTTTTTCAAGTTTTGATATCTGCAGTACATTTTCTACCTGGGCGTGCATTCTTTTATTTTCATCCCTAATCATTTGCAGATACCGGGTAACTTTCTCGTGATCGTTAATTATTTTGGGATTCTTAATGGCATCCAGCGCTAAATTAATAGTTGCAATAGGTGTTTTAAATTCGTGGGTCATATTATTGATAAAGTCGGTTTTGATCTGGGAGATCTGCCGTTGTTTGATCAATTGAGATAACGCACTGGAATAAGCTATTACAATAATAAGGGTAAAAATTATGGAGAGCAGCGCCATCAAAGTTATCGATGAAAGGACCACTTTCTTTTTTCCTGTAAAATTAACCAGCAATTGATAATCACTGTCACCGGTGTTATTTATAAACAGCGGCACCGAGTAGGTTGACGGATAATCCGGGGAAAAATTATCTGAATGTACCTTTGTTGCCAATGAATTGCTGTAAACAGCATATTCAAATGCTGTATTCAGGTTATAATTTTGCAACTCGATTTTTAAAAATTCTTCTATCGCACTCTTCGAAAGCCTTTGATGAATTGGGATCCGGGAAGTATATTCCAGGATAAAAGAACGTAAAACATCTTTTTCCATCTCCTCCATTTGCATAAACCTTTTAAGCTTTTCCTCAGAAGTAAGCTCCGCTCCCATTGTGTCTCCTTTGTTCAGAATCGAGGATAACCTATCCTTTATAAGAGCTGAGAACCTAATACTGTCCTGGGCAAAAACAAGGAATTCTGAAGAAATTTTATAATCATCCTCAGGGATCCCTCCAGATAACCGACCGGATTTCCCCTCCTCCTGTTCCAATTGAAAATATTCATTTAAAACCTTTTCATTTAAGATGATCGAGGAGTTGTCGGTATCGGTAAATTTATACCAAAAACTTTCCAACTCTTTATTTTGGATGTTTTCCGAAACATTTATAAGAACTTGTTTGACATTATAGGAAAATTGTTCCTCTTTATCTTCCACCGTGCTTTTTATCCAATATCCCTGAACAAAAATAATCCCAATTAGCGATAGGCTCATCAGCACAACCAGCAAAAGGAACAACTTTTTATTCATGCATCAAAAGTAATATTTTAACATTTAGAGCCTTATCTGTTTAACCAAATGTTAACAAAACATATTCTAATTTTTACTAGCATTTAAGATAATTTCATGAATATTTCTCACCTGTTCTTTTGTTGAAGATAAATCATTGTTTTTTATTTCAAAATCGGCAAGGCTACGTTTTTTCTCATCACTCCATTGATGCTTTAATCGTGCTTCAATTTCTTCCACGGTACTTTGATCGCGTTTTTGAAGCCTTTGGATTCTGTTGTCCATAGTTGCAGTTACCAGGATTACCCAATCACAACGGGAATGCCCTCCTGTTTCAAGCAATATTGCGGCTTCATAAATCACATAGGCTGAAGTTTGGGTGTTTTTCCATTGCTCAAAATCCCGGGCTACAGCCGGATGAACTATATTGTTGAGCTTGTCCAATTGTTCCCGGTCATTGAAGACTTTAGAAGCGATGTATTTTCTGTTGAGTTTGCCTTTGGAATATGCCGCTTCCCCAAAGAACTGAATAATTTGAGATTTAACCGCCGCAGAAGTATCCATTAGTCTCTTTCCAGCCTCATCGGCAATATAAACCGGAACTCCAAGTTCCCCAAAAAAACCGGCAACGGTAGTTTTTCCGCTTCCCATTCCACCGGTAAGTCCTGCTACTTTCATTTGTTTTTTATTGGTCATATATAACCTCCATATAAACATCTTCCTGTGTGAGAAAGTCTATTCTCATAGATGTTTCATCGCCTGATTATAAATTGGATCTTCTGCTCATTTAAACGCACATTGTTCACCAATTGTGGCTTCTTCACAATTTGCGCCAAAAGATATCCGTCACTGCTGCTGGCCTTTTCAAAATCGGCCACAACCTTGAATCCGGAAGGAATTATTTTATCAAATTGTTTGAGGCTCACCTGGTAGAAAACCGTCACCTCTTTTGGAAAAATCACCACATTCAAATTTTCAGGAACATTGATAAGTTCTACGGGAATCACTACTTTTCCTTCAGTAAACTTATCTGTTCGCAGGGAATATTCAACATCCTCCCGGTATAAGGTAAGTTTCTCTAAATTTGCAGTATTCAATTTAATGGTGCCCTGAACATCCTTACTAATATTATTGACCTTTAAAGATCTTGTATAAACCTTTTGAAGGGTATCCAGAATGTTTTTTGGTCCGCTTATCGTAACCGAATCCGGTTTCAGTTTAATGCCTTCCAGCGCGGAATACCCTACAGAAAAACTTAAATCAATATCGGGAACTATTGGGAGTCTTTTAACCATGCGCTTCTCAAAATTTATCTTCAGGTCTTCCTGAAGATAACTCACGGCCTCATAATCAATTTTTAGCTGTGTTAGGATAGCTTGCTTTTGTTTCTCAAGATCGTAGATTAGCATATTGCCATCCTCCGTGGTTTCGCTTATATCTATTACCAGTTTCTTGGGAAAAAATTTCCTGAAGACTATATTTATCCCATTATCCCGAAGTCTAAGATCCAAACTATTGGGGGAATTACTAAGGATGATCTTGTCTTTTGGAACATTCACATAGGTGATAGGAAATCCTACTACCTCCGAATATTGTTTTGAAAATTGAACGAAAATCCACACAAATGCCGAAAACACCAGGAAAAACAAAAATGTTTTTAGTGGACCTTTTTTTATAAGGGGTTTACGCTGTTTTGTTTTGTCTTGCATCATTAAAAAATAACTTCGGAAAAGCGATTTGAGGTTTCAGTTTTAGGAAATTTATTTTCCAGGTGGCCTTTAAAAAGCCGGTGCCATATCCATAGAATTGAATAAAAGTAGCGACAATTGCTGCCAAACCAATATCTAAACTATTATTTTTTATTGCAGCATCTGTTCCAATTATTAAAAAATACAGCAAATAACATAAAAATAAAAAGGGAATCCCTAAAAAGAGCAAAATTACAGCCGCGGTAAGCCCCAGAATAAAAAAACTGGGAAACCAATAAGTAATCTTCCCCGATCCAGGATGCCAAAGGTTTAATACCGGCCGTACCATTCCAAATTTCCGTACCTGGATATAGAATTTCCTCCAGTCTATCCTGCGTTTATGAAAAACTATTGCGTTTGGGATAAGTCGGGTTTCAAAACCCATTTTTTCCAACCGAAGGGAAAGATCCGGATCTTCCCCGGGATGAATTTTACCAAAGCCCCCGGAAGCTTCAAAAGCTTTTTTGGACAAACCCATATTAAAGCTCCGTGGCTGAAATTTACCCACTGCTTTTTTTCTACCCCGAATTCCTCCCGTGGTTAAAAAAGAAGTCATCGCATAATTAATAGCTTTCTGTAAATTGGAGAATTCAGAATGGGCAGCATCAGGCCCTCCAAAGCAATGGGTATCATGTTGAGACAGATAGGAATTTACTTCATATAAATAATTCGGTGGCAACAAGACATCCGAATCCAGGATTAAAAAATAATTCCCTGTTGCCTTTTCCATCCCAAAATTCCTGGAATCTCCGGGACCGGAATTCGGCTTAAAATAATAACTGATCTGTAAGCTTTTCTGAAAATCCTTTATCACCTCTTCACAAGAAATCGTGGAGCCATCTTCTATAATAACGATCTCAAAGGAAGCAGGAAATTCCAGTTCCTGCATGCTTTGCAGCAATTCCCTGATCTCTTCCGGCCTGTTGAAAACGGGAATGATAAATGAATAATTTAATTGCATTTTCATTTAGTTAATCATAATCTCTAAGACAAAAAAAAACCTGCTAAATCCATTGAATCCAGCAGGTTATTTTCTAGCTATACAATTGGATCATTTCAAATCTTTTATTCTGAATCTTTCATAAAGGTTTCCATCACTTCCTGACTCACACCCATATTGGAAAATCCACCATCATTGTATAAATTCTGAAGTGTTACGCGTTTTGTAAGGTCGGAAAATAAAGTCAGTGTATAATTTGCGCAATCCATTGCGGTTGCATTTCCAAGAGGGGACATCTTATCTGCATAAGCTATAAATCCATCAAATCCTTTCACTCCTTGTCCGGCGGTGGTAGGCGTAGGGGATTGAGAAATTGTATTTACCCTTACTTTTTTATCCTTTCCGAAGAAATATCCAAAACTACGGGCGATAGACTCCAAATATGCTTTATTGTCGGCCATATCGTTATAATCCGGAAATACGCGTTGTGCAGCCATGTAAGTTAGCGCTACAATACTTCCCCACTCATTCATCGCATCCTTTTTGTAGAGCACCTGCATCGTCTTATGAAAAGAAACCGCAGATACGTCCCAGCCTTTATGCGTGTAATCGTAATTCATATTGGTATAATGGTTTCCTTTTCTCACATTTACCGACATTCCTATGGAGTGCAATACAAAATCCAGCTTTCCACCAAGGATCTCGGTCGCTTTTTCCACCAAATTCTCCAAATCTTCAACACTGGTAGCATCTGCAGGAATGATCTCAGAATTTGTTTTTTTGGCAAGATCTTTAATATTTCCCATCCTCATAGCGATAGGTGCATTGGTAAGGACAAATTTCCCTCCTTCTTCGTGCACGCGTTCGGCAGTTTTCCAGGCGATGGAGTTTTCATCTAAAGCGCCAAAAATAATTCCTCTTTTTCCTTTTAGTAGATTGTATGACATGTGTTTTGGTTTTTTATTGTTGTAAAGGCTGTAAATATAACAAACTTGAATTTAATTGAGCAATGCCCTTGCGTGGGCCATAGCCGATTCACTTTTGATGTTTCCGCCAAGCATTAAGGCCAATTCTTCTATGCGTTCTTCGGTTTCAAGAACTCTTATTTTGGTAACCGTGGTTTCTCCAATATCTTCCTTGAAAATCTTAAAGTGTTTACTTCCTTTTCCCGCTATTTGCGGTAAGTGCGTGATGGCAATTACCTGCATGGAATTCCCCATATTCTGAAGAATATCCCCCATTTTTTGGGCGATATCCCCGGAAACCCCGGTATCTATCTCATCAAAAATTATAGTGGGCAAATTGCTCCTTGAAGCCAGGATGCTTTTTACAGCAAGCATGATCCTGGAGAGTTCCCCTCCGGAAGCTGCTTTTTTGATCTCGGAAAAATCGCCGCCTTTATTGGCCGATAAGTACCAGGAAAGCTGATCCTGACCGTTGCTGAAGAATTCCTGCTGAAGCTTAAGATCAATTTTTAATCGTGCATTTGGCATTCCAAGTTCATAAATTATTGTTTCCACTTCTTTTATAAATCCGGGAATAGCCTTTTCCCTGCTCGTATGTATTTTAACAGAAATCTCTTTCAGGGCGATTTTTTCAGTTTCAATTTGTTTGATAATCTTATCAAGATCTGCTTCAGCATTTTCTGTGAGCTCCACCTTTTCCTGAAGTTGAGCCATAATTTCCAAAAGCGCATCTATACCTTCCGCAGCATGCTTTTTCTGCAAATTATAAATCAGCTGAAGCTTCGCATTTACCTCTTCCAGTTCTTTAGGATTCGCTTCTACCCGCTCCAGGGCACTTCCCAGTTCCTGTGAAATATCATCCAGTTCTATAATAACACTTTCCACGCGCTCCTGCAAGGCAGCGTAAGTCGTGGAAAAACCCGCAATTTTATTCAGGTTGATTCTAACCTCCTTTAATCCTGCGAGGGTCCCTATTTCTTCCTGTTCAATTTGGGTTACCGCATTTCCTAAATACTCTGTGAGGATTTCAACATTATTCAGTTCCTCAAAACGCGCTTCCAGGTCTTCCAGCATTCCGGATTTTAAACGGGC
>JAWOHC010000283.1:0-3914 GCA_046496275.1 Gillisia sp. | reverse complement strand
TTCTGCATTTGTATCCAGGGTATCTATCAAAGATTTCACGTTTTCATAAGCAAGCAATGAAGGCTCAATAAGATAGGTTACAGGTATATTTTTACCTTTTAATTTAAGCTGAGGTGTCGTGAGGATGAGCACGAGGATCGAAATTACGAGCAACCGCAAAATCAGTAACCATAATTCGTTTAATTTTATACTGCTGCTCTTTTTGGGGTCAGATTGTTTCAGCAATTGAATACTTCCAATTTTGATGGTCCTGCCCTCCTTTTTACTCCATAGATGAATGGCTAAAGGAACGGCAAGTCCCAATAAAGCCAGGAAATATGTAGGATTCAGGAAGATCATTTTACATCAAATTGTTTCGTTTCTTTAAAAATAGCTGCAGCGCTTCTCCCAAATGTTGATCCAGCCGAAAAAGCTGATAACTGACACCCTTAGCAAGCAACGTATCTTTGGTATTCTTTATCATTTCTTCCATGGACTTTAGGTAAGCGCTTTTTGCTTCTTTGGCATCAACCTTAATTCTTGCACCGGTTTCCAGATCTTCAAAAGTCACGGTTCCTTCATAGTCGAATTCAAGTTCATTTTTTCCCATTATATGCAGTACCACAACTTCATTTCGGGCTGTTTTCAGGCGATTTATAAAATCGGTTAGTTCCGAAGTGTTTTCATACATATCGGTAATAAAGAAGATGAGCTCCTTATGACTTCGGTCGTGAAGTTTTTCAGCAGCCATTGGATTCTCGGGCCATGTACCCTCATTTTTGATATTGATAAGTTCAAGCAGCAGTCGGTTAAAATGCTTTTTTTGAACCCTTGGATACAAGCTGTGAAGATGGCGGTCATTCAGGGCAAAAAGTCCGACAGCATCCCCTTGATTTTGGGATAAATAGGCTAAAGAAGCTATTAAAACCCGGACATAATCCATCTTAGAAAGCCCGTTTTCCTCATGCAGCATGGATTTGCTGGAATCCAGAATGAATTTAACCGCAATGTTGGTCTCTACCTCCGATTGCTTTATGTAATACCTGCCGGATCTGGCGAGCATTTTCCAGTCCAACAACCTAAGATCATCCCCGGGTTCATATCCCCGGAACTGGCTGAATTCCATTCCCGGCCCCACCCTCCGACTGTGGTTAAGCCCGGAAAGATATCCATCTACCGTAACACGGGCAATGAGAGCAAGGCCGTTAACGGTATTTATAATTTCAGGTTTTAGTAACTGTTGATAATCCCGCTTCACTTAATTCCCTCCCTTTTTAACCACTGCTGTTGTTTTTAAAAGTTCCCTGGTTACATCATCTGAAAGTATCCCTTCGGCTTCCGCCTTAAAGTTTACGATAATCCTGTGACGCAATACCGGGAAAGCCCCGTGTTTCAAATCTTCCAGAGTTACAGCAAGCCTACCTTTTATAAGGGCGCGTGCCTTGGCGCTTAATATCATTGCCTGTCCTGCTCTTGGTCCGGCTCCCCAACTTACCCATTCCTTGACATATTCATTCGTAGTGGTTTCCGGCCTTGTAGCCCGTATCACCCGGTTTACGTAAGAAACCAACTCATCACTGATGGGCACCTCCCTAACCAGTTCCTGCAAACGAAGGATTTCAGAACCGGTAATTACAGGGTTTATTTTTTCCTTTTTACTACCCGTTGTGTTTTTTAAAATGTCATTTTCTTCGGTTTCATTGGGGTAACCGATCTTGATGTAGAATAAAAACCTGTCCTGTTGTGCTTCCGGCAATGGAAAAGTTCCGGATTGCTCGATAGGATTTTGCGTTGCAAGTATGAAAAAAGGGCGTTCCAACTCATACGTCTTTCCTGAATAGGTCACCGCGAATTCCTGCATGGCTTCCAGCAATGCTGCCTGGGTTTTTGGAGGCGTCCGGTTAATCTCATCGGCAAGAATAATATTGGCGAAAATTGGCCCCTTATTAAACTGAAAGAACTTCTTTCCCGTAGTATGATCTTCTTCCAGGATCTCGGTCCCGATTATATCGGATGGCATAAGATCCGGAGTGAACTGAATTCTTTTAAACTTAAGATCGATAGCTTGCGCCAGGGTTCTTATCATAAGTGTTTTTGCCAGTCCCGGAACTCCTTCCAACAGGGCATGTCCTCCGGCAAGAAATGTGATAAGCAATTGTTCCACGGTTTCCTCCTGCCCTATGATCACTTTTCCGATTTCCCTTTTTAAATCATCCAGTTTGCCTGTAAGTGCTTTTACTTCCAGGTCCAAATCGGCTAAATCTCTATTCATATAGTATCTCTTTTATGATGTAAGCGCATACATCACGATATTAACCCCAAAACGGGTATTATCTCTTTTATAAAATCGTTTGTTTCTAAAATCGTAGTCCCATTCACAGCCATAGTCCTTATTGCTGTATAAAACCCCAATCCTGCCGTTGATCTCAATAGCTTTTAAATATTCGTGAACAAGATCATCTCCCCAACCGTTAAGCTCCTGGGAAGTAGTTGGCGGGCCGTCCTCAAATTTAAAGAACACATTGTAAAGTTCATGATCATTGGGAATCTTTTTTAGTTCCCCCACCCCAAAGATCTCTTCCATTTGCCGTTCAAAGGATTTGGCGAATAAACCATCTATATCGTGATTACAGTCATCGGCAAAAACGAAACCTCCATTACGGATGTATTTTTCGAAATTCTCTTTTTCCTTTTTGGTGAACTGCACGAGCTTATGTCCGGAAATATAACAAAACGGGCATTTAAAGATCTCGTCACTGCTCAATGGAATTATATTCTCCTTCTTGTCTACCTCCAGGGTGGTATACTCCACAAGTGAATTCAGCAGGTTTGAAGGCATGCGCTGATCCACATCCCAGTTGCCAGATTCGTATTGCAGTCTTGTGAAGAAGAATTTGTTATTCATCCTTGAAATTCTAGATATTAGATATTAGACTTGAGAAAGTGGGAATTGTTTAAAGCATGCCACGAACCTAATAACGGAAAGGCTTTTTCGGTCATTTTGATTCCCATAACAACATTTCCAAGCTAAGGAATCATTGATGTATTAATTACTAATTAATGTATGTAAGCCCCTGAATTTTATTTATATTTTTGGGAATTGCTTATTTTTTTTAATGGTGATTAAGAGTAATATTCCTGAAATCAAAAATACTCCCGTGCTAAAGAAAAGAAGACCAGAAAATTTCATAACTCCGAAGAATGATTTGCTTGTTTCTTTTTTTCTATATGCTAACTTGTCAATTCGTTTGTCGTTAATATTGGAAACTATCTTTACAGATTGTTTCTTATTGATTTCAAATTGGCCAATACTCTTAAATTTTTCATCATAAATTGTATAAGTTATTGTCTTTTTATTTTTAAAAATCGAATCAATTGTGTCTAATCCAATTTCTATAATTTTTGGATTTCTTCCTTTCTCTGATATTAGATAATCGATATCATATTTTTCTATTCCTTTTAATTTGGTTGACATCTCAAATAAGTCATAAATCCCAGGATCTAATTCAATATTAAGTTCTGAAGGAGTTTCAAACTCATTAAAATCATCTTTAAAGTCATTACTGGAATTAAATATGTTTATTAAAAAATAAACTCCTGAAACAATAGAAATTATAAAAATCGGAAGTAAAACGTTAATTTTATTCATCTATGACTTTTTGAGCAATTATTACCAACTCTCTGATATAAACAAAAACTGGCTGTGAAAATGAACTTCACAACCAGTTTAAGATATTCATATACTATTAAACCGCATCAGATAAACTGGTGAAAGTGAAATCCCTCACCTTCATATACGGTATTAAATTACCATTGATTCGCACCTGCTTACAAAGTTCTTCAAGGTTATTTAGCATAATGATAGGGCTTTCATTGAACCTGAAATTCTTGACCGGATACCGGATCTCACCGTTCTCGATATAAAATGTACCGTC
>JAWOHC010000216.1:0-5405 GCA_046496275.1 Gillisia sp. | reverse complement strand
TTATTTTCTATGCTCAGCAAACTATACACCGCTTCTATCGCTCCGGCAGCAGCCAGCGTATGACCCGTGAAACCTTTTGTAGAGCTAAGCTCAGGAATTACTTCCCCAAAAACCCGGTGTATGGCTCTGCTTTCTGAAAGGTCATTATTTCGTGTTGCGGTTCCGTGAGCATTGATATAATCGATTTTATTTGGGGATATTCCTGAAGCTTTTAGCGCTTTTTTCATCGCCAGAAAAGCGCCTTCCCCGTTTTCAGAAGAAGCGGTTTGATGGAAGGCATCGTTGGCATTTCCATAACCTGTAACCCTGCCTAAAACCTGCTTCTCTTCTAAACATTCGTCTGCTTCCAAAACAAGATAGGCGGCTCCTTCCCCTAAATTTAAACCGCTCCTGTTTTCATCAAAAGGTTTGCAATTTTCAGAAGAAAGAATCATCAGCGAGTTAAAACCGTTCAGGGTGAATTTTGTTAAGCAATCTGTCCCGCCAACAACTACCCGCTTTAATTTGCCTGCCTTGATCATCCTGGCGCCCAACATGATCGCATTTGCAGAGGAAGAACAGGCAGTGCTTATTGTGGTAACAAACCCTTGGGTTTTTAAAAATTGGGAAATCTGGCCCGTGGTGAAACCTGGATGTTGCGCCCTGATAAACCTTCTTATTTCTGCATTTTCGGCGAATTCCTGAAAATATTCCTCGGTCTTGTCCATTCCACCCACACTGTTCCCGGAAATAAATCCGGTTTCCTGTAGATCAAGATCCCTGATTCCGGATTGGGAAATAGCTTCTTTTCCAGCCATGCAGGCTAAAAGAGCAGCCCGGGTAAAGGTATGATTTTTAGGTAAGCTTAGTTTTTTGGCAAGGTCTTCATTTGAGATTTTGATCTCCCCAACCGGTAAATTTGTATGCCGGGTTTTCAGTATTTCAGGAAAAGAAATTCCGTGCTGTTTGGCACAAAGGGCGCTGTAATTTTCTTCCACATTGTTTCCAATGGAGGAAATAATTCCCATTCCGGTAATGGCAATTCCCTTCTCCATGTACTATTTGGTGCGGTGCGCTTCTATATATTCTGCCATTTTATCTATGGAAATAAAGATCTCTTTCCCTTGCTCCGGTTCGGTTAATTTAATTCCGTAATCCTTTTCCAGCAATACGATCAATTCCAGGGCATCTATGGAATCCAGTCCCAAGCCGTCTCCAAACAAGGCATCGTCATTTGCAATATCTTCCACCTCAAATTCCTCCAAATTTAATTGTTCAATAATGCTCTGCTTCAATTCCGTGCGTAAATCACTCATTTTCAAAATGGTATAGTTCTTCTAATTTTTCTTCGGAAAAGGATAGTGTTCCTTTCTTTGAAATCAGGCACAAAAATACATCATATTCGGCGTTTTTCCATTCTATCCAACCACAAACCACCTCACTTGCCTTTACGCTGTCCAATAAAATTTCAGAATACTCCTTCAGCAACCGGGCATTAAACTTATTTGAAATAAAAAATGCATTTTCGCTTTGAAGTTTATGTTTAATGCTGATCTCGCCCAGAACGATATTGGGCAGGGTATACACAAAAACTGCCGGGGAAACGGTGGCTTCCATCGATATCCTGTGCTGCTTATCTGTTTCCAGGCTTGATGCCGAATTGGAGAAAACAAGGGCCGTATCGGCTGGAATTTCCCTGTTTTTAAAAAGCAGCTCCGTTGCCAAAATCCCCAATTTACACAGGGCATCCATTTTATGGAATTTTGGATAGGAAATATTTAGAAACTTATAGGATTCCTTTAGAAATTCCTGTCCTGGCTTTTCAGAAAAAAAGAGCTGCTTTTCTCCGTGAAAAATCCTTTGATCGCGGATCCTGACGAAATCGGATATTTTATAGCCTTTACTCATCTTCTTCCTTTTTAAATACCAGTGCCAGGTTACAGCCTCCAAATCCCGAAGCGGTTTTTAAAGCATAGTTAAGCGGAATACTTTCAAAATTCTCAATCAAATTAAGCGGTTTTGAAACCCCTGTTTCATCAAAATTAAGGGAAGGGTATACTTCGTTGTTTAAGAGGCTGTGTTTGGTTAAAACACTCTCCAACAAAGCCGAAGCCCCCAGGGTATGGCCGTAATATCCTTTAAAACTGTTAACAGGAACAGCCTCTAAACCGGCCCGGTTCAAAGCGATGGCTTCCATCTCGTCATTAAAAACAGTAGCCGTTCCGTGCGCAGAAACATATTGAATTTCTTCTGAAGTTATTCGGGCTTCTTTCAGTGCATTCTGAATGCTTTTATACAAACCGTCTGCAGTTCTGGAAGGCGCAGAAATATGGCTGGCATCATTAGCGGATGCATCGCCAATCAAACTGATAGTGTTTACCCCAATTCGTTTTTCAGAACTCACCAGCATAACCGCAGCTGCTTCCCCAAGGCTTATCCCATTACGGTTTTTGGAAAAAGGTTTGCATGGAGCATCGCTTAATGCCTGAAAAGACTGAAATCCTGAAACCACAAAATCTGAAACCAGATCCCCGCCTACAATTATGGCGTGTTTAAATTTCCCGGCACTAATAAATCGTTTTGCGATTGCAAGTGCCAGTCCGCCGGAAACACAGGCATTGGAAACAAGTATAGGTTCTGCTTCAAATTTGAAAAAATCCTTGATGATCTTGCCGAGTTCAGCCAGATAAACCCTTTTTTCAGGAAAGCCATTATTTTCCTGCAGAAGATCTATATTTCCTTTGGTAGTGGAAATGATAAGGGAAGTTATACTTCTATTTAAATCGGGATTTTTGGTAAGTATTTCGTGTACTGCAAGCAGCATCATTTTCTCGAGTTTGGTGAAGTTTTGAGGACTACCGATTTTTGAGAAATGTTGGTTTAAAATTTCATTTTCTATGATCCCGGCATAAAATCCGCCGGAATCAAAACGCTTATTTTCATGGAATTTTAATCCGGAAACTTTATTTCGAAGGGCGTTAAGATTTTCTGAAACTGAAAATCCCAGGGGGGAAATAATCGCATCGTCAAGCAGGTATATCTTCTTCATTTATAAAAATCCAATTTCTACAATAATCCCATTTTCTTTTTCCAATCGGCGAAAAATGGCGGATTTATTAGTGATAATTCTCTTTTTTCATTCAAAAACACCTGTACGGTTTGTCCGGTACAAACGAGTTTATCCAACTTGAAAATTTTATATTCAAAGATGATCTTTGCTGCAGCCGAATTGACAAAGGTAGTTTCCACCACAAATTCATCTCCGTACGCTAAAGGCAATTTATGTTCACAACCAGATTTTACTATTGGTGTGGAAAATCCATGTTCTCTTGCGTGCGAATAAGAAATTCCGTGTTTTCTGCTAAAATCTTCCCTTCCTTCTTCAAAATATTTCAGGTAATTTCCATGCCATACAATTTGCAAAGGATCGCATTCATGAAACCTGACTTTCATGATCGTGGTTGTTTTTAAGATATTTTTCTGGGACATTAGTCTACGGTAACGGTTTTCATTTCAGAAACTGCAATCACTTTTCCATATTCATTTTCTGTTTTTGCGGAAACAGACGTTACGTTCATGATCTCATGAAGGATTTCAACATAGGTTCTTAATTTGGTTCCGGCTTTGGGAAGTTCAAAGATCTCTACTGATTTGATAATACCAATAAAACCGGTTTTAGGTTTAGCGAGCCCGGCTAAAAAACCGTGATATGCCCTGTGTAGGGACATACTTTGCGCCATATGTTCGATCAATCCGGGTTCTGAGAAAATACCTTTTTCAACCAAAATATTATCCTCGGGGATATCAAAACCGGTTGTTCCGGTAAGGTTGGTATATTCAAATAAGGTGTCTACCATTACAAAAGGCGGTTTTTGAGGAATAAGTTCCAGGATCCTTTCTATGCTAATTATAGGTTCCGTGAGTAGATTTTCTGACATAAAGTGGAGTTTAGTTAAAATCGTTCCAGTAATCATAGTAATTATACCATTGGTGAGGATATTTTCTCACCATCGTTTCCAGGTTTTCAAGATACAATTTTAAAAGTTCTTTGCCTGTTTTTTCATTTCCTGTTGCGGGGCGTGCATAAAAGTGATAATGGAAATTTTTCTCCCTCATAATATGCACAAACAATACTGGAATAGCATTTCGAACAGCCAATTTAAATGGGCCTTGTGGAAATTGTGTTTCTTTCCCTAAAAATTCAGCGGTATAGGTTTTAGAACCTTTTAAAAACCTGTCGGCTGCAAAAACCAGCAATTCGTTTCGATCCAGGGCTTTTCGCATTTCAAAAATATGCGAGAGGTCATCTTTTAAAACAATGGTTTTCAAGCTGGCTTTTCCGGTTACAGATTCCAGGTAATTCTTAATTTGCTGATGTTCAAAATCAGACATCACTAAATTAACCGTTGCAGGATCTATTTGATCATCAAAAAATTGCTTAGCCAAATTAAAATTCCCGATGTGTGCAGTGAGCAGGATCCCTCCTTTTCCTTGTTTTAAAAGATTCTGAATATTCTCAATCCCATCAAACTCAAAACTGTATTTATGTTTTGATCCTGTTGCGATGGCGATCTTGTCCAGCTGAATCTTTCCGAAGGTGAAATAGCTTCTATAAACATTCAATATTGCCAGAAATGTTGAATAATTTAAACGCTTTTTAAAAAGATAATAGGTGCTTTTGGTTGAGCTAAAAGAAAAAACTATGAAATAAGCGGCCACAAACAACAAGACAAAATAGGAAAAGTAAAGCCCAAAGGTCTTTATGAAAAACACGTAAATTCTCAAACCCAATACCGATCCTCTGGATTTTCCTTGCCAATGTGCCATACTATGAATACAAGCCTCCGTTGATATTGATGACTTCCCCGGTAATATAAGATGCTTTTTTTGAAGCCAGAAAAACCACCAGCTCTGCAACTTCTTCAGCTTCCCCGAAGCGATTTAAGGGAATCTGTTTTTTGAGTTCCTTTTCATCAAATTCTGCAGTCATATCGGAAGTTATAAAACCCGGTGCAACTGCATTTACCGTCACTTTTCGTTTCCCTATTTCCTGAGCCAATGCTTTTGTAGCGGCTATCAAAGCCCCTTTTGCTGCCGAATAATTCACCTGGCCTGCATTTCCCTTCAATCCTGAAAGCGATACTATATTGATGATCCGTCCGTAACGCTGGGTGAGCATATTTTTAAGCAAAGGCCGGGTAACGTGATAGAAGCCGCCTAAAGAAGTGTTTACAACAGTATTCCAGTCTTCGGGTTTCATCCATAAAAAGAGTCCGTCCCTTGTAATTCCGGCGTTGTTTACAAGTACTTCAATGAGCGAATCAGGATTTTTTTGCTCCCAGGCTTCCAGGATCTCTTTTGTTTGTTCCGGATTGGAAACATCAAATTTCAATAATTCACAATGCACCCCTTCGGCCTTAATTTGA
>JAWOHC010000152.1:0-11245 GCA_046496275.1 Gillisia sp. | reverse complement strand
C
This sequence comes from Gillisia sp., assembly GCA_046496275.1. Taxonomy (GTDB): domain Bacteria; phylum Bacteroidota; class Bacteroidia; order Flavobacteriales; family Flavobacteriaceae; genus Gillisia. Next base: position 11,244 of record JAWOHC010000152.1, on the reverse strand, counting down.
AAAGCTAATTTATTAAAGGCGTAGCTTCAAATATAGTACCAGTTAATTAAGAAAATAAACGTTAAAAGAAAGGGTCAAACATAGTGTAATCTATAAATCGTGGGCATTGGCGATCATCTCAGCAACATCCATTACTTCAATTTTACCTTCCTGATCTTTTCCTTTAACACCGTCTGTCATCATAGTGCTGCAAAATGGACAACCAGATGCGATAATTTCAGGTTTAACTTCGATAGTCTGCTCGGTTCGTTTGATATTTACTTCCTTGGTGCCGGGTTCAGCATCTTTAAACATTTGGCCACCACCTGCGCCACAACAAAGTGCATTTTGCTTACATTTTTTCATTTCAACAAGTTCCACTTCAAGTTTCCTTAATAAGTCTCTTGGTGCCTCATAAATATTATTTCCACGCCCCAGGTAACATGGATCATGAAAGGTAATACGCTTTCCTTTAAATTTACCTCCCTGAACGGTTAACCTTCCTTCCTCCAATAAAGATTTTAAAAAGGTTGTATGATGCATTACTTCATAATTCCCGCCAAGGGCCGGGTATTCATTTTTAATGGTATTGAAACAATGCGGGCAGGCGGTTACAACTTTTTTAATTTCATACCCGTTTAATACTTCAATATTAGTTACGGCCTGCATTTGAAAAAGAAATTCATTTCCTGCACGTTTTGCAGGGTCTCCAGTACAACTTTCTTCAGTTCCCAATACAGCAAAATCCACTTTAGCTTCGTGCAAAAGTTTTACAAATGCCTTAGTAACCTTTTTTGCCCGGTCATCAAAACTTCCCATACACCCCACCCAAAACAAGACTTCTGGTTTTTTACCTTCCGCCATATATTCAGCCATTGTTGGAACTTTTAGTGCTTCTGCCATTTTATATATTTTAAACTAAATTCTTTATTTTTTTTTAATTTTCCTTTGCCCAGTTAAGGCGGTCCATTTGATTATATGGCCAGGGAGCACCATTGTTTTCAATATTGGTCATTGAAACAGCCAATTCATTAGGTGCAGCGCTTTGTTCCATCACGAGATATCTCCTCATGTCAAGAATAATAGATAAGGGATCAATTCCTACAGGACAAGCTTCTACACAGGCATTACAGGTAGTACAGGCCCAAAGCTCTTCCCTAAGGATATAGTCATCCAGCAATTGCTTGCCATCATCTTCAAATTTTCCTTTTTTAGTGATAATGTCCCCTACTTCTTCAAGCCTGTCCCGGGTATCCATCATTATTTTACGGGGTGATAATTTCTTTCCGGTTTGATTTGCAGGACATTCGGCAGTACATCTTCCACATTCCGTACAGGTATAGGCATTTAATAGCTGTACCTGGTTTAAATCCATCACATCTGAGGCCCCAAATTTTTCAGGAACATCAGTTCCTCCATCTTCAGAAGGCGCTGCGTAGGGATCGGCGGCCGGATCCATCATTAATTTCACCTCATTGGTAACCGATTGCAGGTTATCAAATTTACCCTTAGGGGTTAGTTTTGATAGAAACACATTTGGAAAAGCAAGTAAAATATGTAAATGCTTGGAGTAGTATAGGTAATTCAGAAAAATCAAAATCCCTATGATATGCAACCACCAGGCAGCTCTTTCCATAATAATTAAACTGCTAGTACTCATTCCTTCAAATAAAGGAAGCAGAAATTGACTTACCGGAAAAGCTCCGACTATTCCGGCTTCCTGAAAATAGGGTCTTGCTTCATTGAGTTGTAACTGGTGATCTGTAGCATTCAATACCAAAAATAAGATCATCAAGACCATTTCAAAATAAAGAATGTAATTGGCATCATTTTTAGGCCAGCCTTTCAAATCACTCCCTACAAAACGATAAATATTTATGGCATTTCTGCGTATCCAAAAAATAATTACACCTATAAAAACAAGCAGTGCGAGTATCTCAAAGGAGCCAATTAGGAAGTTATAAAAACCTCCTAAAAATGAGAGGATGCGGTGAGTTCCAAAAATACCGTCGATAATTATCTCCAGAACTTCAATATTAATAATAATAAATCCTATGTATACAATGATGTGAAGAATCCCGGAAACCGGTTTTTTAACCATTTTGGACTGCCCAATTGCAATACGTCCCATTTTAGCCCAACGTTCTCCGGAATTATCTGAGCGGTCTACTTTTCTGCCTAATTTTATATTGCGAATAACCCTTCTGATATTACGTGTAAAAAAAGCAATTCCAGCAATAAGGACTAATAAAAAAATTAACTGAGTAATGAGTTGCATAGGCTATTATTTTAGTGAATCTCTTGGCTCTTCATAGGGTCCAGGTTTTTTTCCGAATAAAGAAAAATGAACATAACGTTTTGGATTCAATTTCACATCCTGAAGCAATTGTTCCATTTGTTTTGTAGCCCGGTCCAAATTATCATATACCGCATCATCTGTCAATAATTTTCCTGCACTACCTTGCCCACTGCTTAGATTATTTGAGATTTTTTCAAAATCTGCAATTATTTTTTCAATGTCTCCGGTCATACCGCTTAGGTCTATCTGTGCGAGTGTGTCTGAGAATTTATTAAAATTACCGGACATTTCATCCAGGTTCGAAAAGGTTCTGTCTAATTTCGCTGAATTTCCCGATACGATTCCATTAAGCGATTCTGCTGTACTCTTAAATGAACTAACAGTTTCAGAAAGGTCCTCAAAAGTGTTTTTAATATTGTTCCTTGTTTCAGTGTTTAAAACTTCATTAAAAGCAGTTAGTAAAGAATCTGTACTAACAATTACCCGCTCAACCTTAATCTGTAAGGGTGTGAGACGCTCATTTACAAGTTCCATAATTCCCTCCTCAATAGCACTGGGAAGTGTATCGCCCGTTTTCGCAAACATTCCCTGTTCATATTCAGGAACTATGGCCAGAGATTTTCCGCCAATTAAACCACCACCATAAATTTTAGCCAAACTGTTTCTGGAAAATTTAAAGTCATTGTCAACATTAAAGGTTACCACGAGAAGGCCTCGTTCATCCAGAAAAGAAATATCGGTTACCTGTCCTACTTTCATACCATTAATAGTAACAGGTGAAGAAGAGGATAAACCTTCGACATCCGCATAAACCGCATGAAAAATCCTACTTGAATCCAGGAGGTTCTGACCTTTAAGATAACTATATCCAAATATCAGTATTACAATAGCTACCACAGCCAAAATTCCGGTTTTAAGCTCTTTAGTATATTTCAAATGTCTTTAATTTTAGAGAATGTGCAAATTTAGAGATAAATATAGGATAGTAGCCCTATTTACCCTGAGATTTTAACGCCTCATTAACGGTAATCTTATTTCCTTCCTTAAATGCAACTACATAGCTTGATGGATATCCACTGGCCTGAGCTAGCTTGTGAAGTTTATTTATTTGTGAATAACTGGAGGTTGCTCCATAGTAATATTTAAAAAGCTTATCTTCTTTTTCCCTAAATACCGGCGTTAATCCTTTAAAATTAGCGGATTTTGGTTCGAGTTTTTTTGAGCTTGCCACCAATTGCACCTTAAAAGTAACCCCTATAAAAGTATCATCAAATTCCTTTGTTTCAGTATATACCGGAACAGGGGCTTCCTGCACCAGATTATCTAAAACACCGAGGTTAATAGAATGGCTATAATCATCAATAGCCTTAAGTATAGCATCTGCCATTTTAGCTTGTCCGTTGGGACTATTCAAATAAGCGCCTTCTTCTTTGTTCGTTAAAAAACCAGTTTCAATAAGAACACTTGGCATATATGTTTGATGAAGCACTAAAAATCCTGCTTGTTTAACTCCGCGGTCATTTCTCTTTAGTTGATTGGTGAATTTTTTCTGAACAAAATCGGCCAAAAGAACACTTTGATCCAGGTATTCTTCCTGCATAATCATCATACCTATATAAGATTCAGGGGAATTGGGATCAAATCCACCGTAGGTAAGTTCATAATCCTCTTCCAGAAATATAACAGAGTTCTCTTTTTTAGCAACTTCAAAATTGGATTGGTTACGGTGAAGTCCAAGAACAAATGTTTCAGTTCCATAGGCTTGCGAATTGTGCGCGTTACAATGAACAGATATAAAAAGATCGGCTTTAGCATCATTAGCAATCTTTGCACGTTGGTCCAGGGGAACAAATACATCTTTATCCCTTGTGTAAATCACTTTATAATTAGGATTTTTCTCAAGTTCTTTCCCAATTTTCAGCACAATATTAAGAGCAATGTCTTTCTCATAAAATCCTCCACCACGGTTTCCGGGATCTTTACCTCCATGGCCGGCATCTAAAACAACCACAAATTTGGATTTAATGGGGGGGTCTTCTGCAGGAGATGAAGAAGTTAAAACAATTCCTAAAAAAAATAATACTAAAAATTTGAACAGGTTCGTTTTCATATATAAATAACGATTCAGTTAGGGCGTTTATTTTAATGGCTTATTTTTTTAAATTCCCAAAAGGAACCTAAAAAAATATATGTAATTTTGATTATTCAATAAGCAGGCCACACTTTACAAAAATACCACTTATAGCATTGCGAACAAACTCTCTTTATATTCTTTTTTTGGGTGTTTTTTTTCTCATGTTCACAGAGTTTTCTGTGGCACAGGAAATCAAGCCCCCTCAAGGGGTTCGGGTAGAAGCTCAAAGAGATAGTATTTTGAAAGTAAGCGATTCTCTGGTTCCAAATCCAAGAATTATTGAGAGGGACACCATAAAGCAGGATACGCTAAAACCAGCTCCTGTTCTTTTAAATGATGTTGTGACTTACACCGCCTATGATTATATGCGGCTTAGTCCGAAGGATAATAAAATGTTTTTATATGATCAGGCACAAATCACCTATGGAGATATCGTACTTACGGCCGGCTTAATCATTTTAGACAATGAAAAAAATGAGGTTTATGCCTATGGAATTCCCGACTCAACCGGTGCATATTCTCAACGACCCATATTTACACAAGCTCAAAATACGGTTGAACCAGATTCCATTCGGTTTAATTTTGATACCGAAAAAGCACTTATCTATAATTCCAGGACGGAACAAGGCGGGTTTAAGGTTCTTGGTGAGATTACCAAGCGTGAAAATGATTCGGTCTATTTTATGCAAAATGTGCGATTTACCACCTCTGAAAATGAGACAGATCCCGATTATTTCTTTTTTGCCCGAAAAATAAAATTTGTGCCCGGAAAGAAAATAGTTACCGGATTAGTGAATATGTATATTGCCGATGTACCTACACCTTTGGGGCTGCCCTTTGGATACTTTCCGCTAACCGATGAACAAACCTCCGGATTTATACTGCCTTCCTTTGGCCAAACCAATCAACGAGGTTATTTTCTGCAAAATGGAGGATATTATTTTGCGGTGAGTGAATATGCCGATTTGATGGTTTTGGGAGATTATTACACCAACGGAAGTTATGGAATGCGCGTAGAGTCAAGTTATGCGAGCCGCTATCGTTTTAGGGGTAATGTAAATATTAGGTATGAAAATTTACTGGACAGTGAACGTGGTTTTCCGGATTTTGCACAGCGATCCAACTATAACCTGCAGTGGAGCCATTCCCAGGATGCGAAAGCAAATCCAAGTTCCAGGTTTTCTGCTTCTGTAAATCTTGGAAGCAGTGATTATTTCCGGGAATCTGTAAACCAGATTAATACCGGGAATTTTCTGAATAACTCATTAAGTTCATCGGTTTCTTATTCCAAGACCTTTCAGGGCGAACCACAAGTCAATGTGAATTTAACGGCAAGTCATAATCAAAACACCAATACACAGGAAATCAATATGACCTTGCCTACACTTCAGGCAAGCGTAGGACGAGTTTATCCGCTTGCCCCGGAATTTGGCGCTAAAAAAGGCCTTATTGAAAATATCAACTTTCAATATAATTTAAGAGGGGAAAACAGGATACGAACCACAGATTCACTTTTCTTTACTCCGGAAATGTTCCGGGATGCCAATATGGGAGTGCAACATTCTATTCCCATAGCCACGAACTTTAAATTATTAAAATACCTAAGTGTTAGCACAAGTGCAAATTACCAGGAAAACTGGGTGTTTAAAACTTTTGACCGGTCTTTTGATCCGGTTAACCGATCGGTTGTTATAGACACCGTAACCGGTTTTGATTCCTACCGCACCTATAATTTTAGTGCCAGTATGGGAACCACAATTTATGGAATGGTAAATTTTGGTAAGGATAAAAAAATTCAGGCCATCCGCCACGTGATGAGGCCCTCTGTAACCTATAATTACAATCCGGCTTTTGATCAATATTATGATCAATATGAAATCACCAATGATATTGATCCAACGCTAAATGAATTTGTGAATTACTCAAGATTTCAGGGAACCTTGTTTGGAGCTCCGGGAAGAATATTTGCAAGTTCCCTTGGACTTGGAATAAGCAATACGATTGAAGCTAAGGTTAGAGACAAGGACAGCACTGCTGTAGAGCCTAAAAAAATCACCTTATTAAATAATTTTAGTGTGAGTACGGCCTATAATTTAGCAGGGGATTCATTAAGGCTCGCCCCCATTAGCTTAAGGGGAAGCATTCCTATAATCCAGAATAAACTGGATGTGAATGTGGCTGCAAACCTCGATCTCTATGCATTGGATAATAATAATCGGAGAGTTAATAAATTAAATATTGAAAACGGAGGCAGTTTGTTTAGGTTTACGGCTGCCAATGTTAGTTTTGGATATTCATTTTCCAGCAAAGATTTTGAAGATGGAGGTGATACTGATAAAGACAAGGAAAATGATACCTTCAGGGGTGGAGGAAGGCCGGATGATCTTTTTGGGAAAGGAACCGATATTGACGGAAATTTTATGGGTGATGAAGAGGACCCCTTTGATAAAAGGGAAGAAACCGGGAAAAGTGAATGGTATAATTACAAAATACCCTGGAACCTTCGCCTTGCTTACACTATGACCTATAACAATACTGCCAGGCAGAGCGAGATTACCTCACATTCCATTATGTTTTCCGGGGATATAGAACTCTCACCAAAATGGTCGGTTGGTGGATCTTCAGGTTTTGATCTTAAAGACCGAGGTTTTACATATACCCAGTTAAGGTTTGCAAGGGATTTGGATAGTTGGAGGATGAATTTTAGCTGGATCCCTTTTAGTTCCCGTGCTTCCTGGAATTTCTTTATAGGAATTAAATCTTCTATATTGAGTGACATTAAATATGATAAACGACGGGAGCCGGACAGGCAACTATAGCATTGTATTTGAAAATAAAATGAACCAAATCAATTACTCTAGAGAACGTTGAAGAGGTATTTGAAGTAAAGAGTCAAGATCGTTCCGACTTTGGCGTACCTGTAAGAACCAGGATTCAAGACTTGATTTTAATTAACTAATAAACAATTAGTTATGATTTCTGTTTTTTAAGAATCCTTTAATTATCGTTTCAGCTTTCAAAAATGATTACCGGACAAAAACAAATGCTAAAAATAAAACACAAATGAAAAAGATCATTAACACCTCGAATGCACCTGCCCCCATCGGTCCTTATAATCAGGCAATTTTAAGCGGAAACATGCTTTATATCTCCGGGCAAATAGCGATTAATCCTGAAACCAATGAATTGGTAACAAGGACGATCGTTGACGAAACCAAACAAGTGATGGAAAATTTGAATGCAATCCTGAAAGAAGCAGGAATGGATTTTGAAAACGTGATCAAGACTTCCATTTTTATTAGTGATATGAATAATTTCGCTCAAATAAATGAAGTCTATGGAGAATATTTCAATCAGGAAACAGCACCGGCGAGGGAAACTGTTGAAGTTGCTAACTTGCCTAAATTTGTGAATGTTGAGATTAGCGCCATCGCTGTTAAATAAATTTAATACCCATTTTCACAATATTGGTAGCAATAGAGATATTGTTTTATATCAAAAGTAAGCCTGTTTAAATTTCTTCGTACCAAGTAAGAAATTTAAATAGGCTTTTTCTTTTTATAGGGTTATAATTTTAGAGTTCTAAATGGATAGAATATCTGATATTCTTAAAAGATCTTTATTGATTTCATGCTTACTTTTTAAGGCCTCATCAAGACTGCAGGCCTCCACACGTGCATTTACAATTCCAACCATAAGGTTTTCCTGGCCATCCAGCAATAATTCTACTGCCCTTACGCAAAGTCTGCTGGCAAGAACCCTGTCAAAACATGAAGGACTCCCTCCTCTTTGAATATGTCCTAAAACAGTTACTTTGGCATCATAATCGGGTAAGTTTTCCTTAACATATTCTGCAAGTTCGAAAACGTTTTTCCCAATCTTATCACCTTCTGAAACCACCACAATACTCGAGGTTTTTCCAGACCTACGACTGCGTTCCAGAGAATCCAATAACCTGTCAAGCCCAAGGTTTTCTTCCGGAATAAGAATTTCTTCAGCACCGGCACCTATTCCGCTATTAAGCGCAATAAAACCAGCATCCCGGCCCATTACTTCAATGAAAAACAAGCGATTGTGTGAACTCGCAGTATCCCGGATCTTATCGATGGCTTCTACCACCGTATTTAAGGCGGTATCAAAACCTATGGTGTAATTGGTGCCGTTAATGTCATTATCTATCGTACCGGGCACTCCAATAATTGGAATGTGATGTTCTTCGCTAAAGATTTTCCCTCCCCGAAAAGTTCCATCGCCTCCTATAAGGATCATCGCATCAACCCCTGCCTTCTTTAAATTATCTGCAGCTTTTTGTCTTCCTTCTTTGGTTAAAAACTCTTTTGATCTTGCCGATTTTAAGATGGTTCCTCCCCTGGTAATAATATTTTGGACACTTCTGGCATTCATTTCCACATAATCTCCTTCGATCATCCCCTGAAAGCCTCTGTAAAACCCAACGCATTCGGTATTATAATAAGCACATGCTCTTACTACAGCCCTTATTGCGGCATTCATTCCTGGAGAATCTCCACCTGAAGTCATCACTCCTATTCGTCTAATTTTTTTGGCCATAGATATGTATTGTACTTTTAAAATTACAAACTTTAATTAAATAAGAAGGTTTCAGAAAGAAGATTTCCTGGAAAATTAATCAACCGGAGAGAAAATTCTATTGCTCAGGGAAGGTTATGTATTCCGGAGCCAGGGATTTTGCAGATTCCTGCTGCTCTTTTTCAGATGCAGATTTCACCAGCTCCCTATTCATTATCTTTCTGATAAGTTCCTTAAAGGTATCAAAATCTACGGTGTAGGATAATCCAACACCTTGAGTAAAACCTATTTCCTCCCCGATAAACTGAATGTTGTTTTCGCGGTTAAAGACCTTAGCCCGAAGTGAGCCATCTTCATTTAAAAGAAATTGAATTTCTACATCCCCAATTATTGCCGTTTCAGTCATTCCTCCTACGGGAACACCAACCGCACCATTGATTAATACCCTGTTGCTTATTTGCGTTGAGAGGGTTAAACCAAATCTATTAACCCTTTGCTGATCTGGGGTCCGGTCTCCCTGCACATAATTTACTCCAACCTGGAATTTACCTTCTTCATCTGCAAAGATATCGTTTACCAAACTGGAAGCCCTTTCTACAAGGGTTCCTGTAATTGCATTTTGCCCAAGGGCAAGTTCACTATAGAATGAACCCTGGGTCACCAGGAATAAAGCCTGCAATTCTCTGCTCGCACGGTCATTAATCCTATATTCCAGCTCCGATCTTACCACCGAACTTGCATTTGGGAATTCCACATTAAAAGTAATATCAGGTTGGACGATCTGTCCCTGAAGTAAGATGACAACTTCTACAGGTATTTTTCTGTTAATGGAAGGATTTTCCAGCAATACTGCTGGATTTGCGTCTATTTTATAGACTGCGCTTACATCCAGCTGTGCCTGGGTTGGACTTCCATCCCAGTTGATACTGCTTCCGGATCGAACATTGAATAATTTTTGTACCAGACCTGCATATTTAAAATTGTAGACTCCTTCATACACAACGAAATCTCCCCACATATTAAACTTTCCGTTGGTATTGATCTCGATGAGCAGGTTTCCCGCACCCCGACCCCGAAGGGTACTTCCACTTGCTTGATCTACCACCACTTCTACTTCTGCATCATTGGTGATATCAAGATCAAAATTAAGTTCCAATCCTTTCACTTCCGGCAATTCCAAAATAACCCCAGCCTGCCGGGACGCTTTTTCTTCAGGACTTAAAAAATGTATATAAGAATTGTCTCCAATAGATTCTGCATCGCTTAAAGGAATCTTAAAAACAGTTCCTTTTGCGGTAGATGCATTTACGTCGATTATGAGTTTCTCTGTGGGTCCTTTTATACTGGCAAAACCATCGATAAAGGCAGTTCCGTAGTACAAGGCATCTACTTCAGCTTCTGTATCCAGAACTACCAGCCTGTCACTTGTAAGCTCCAAATCCAAAAACCATTCTTTAAAATTTCTATGGGAAATAGATCCGTCAAGGATTCCGGAGGTTTTATATTTTGTATCAACAATTTCAATTTCATCGAATACAAATTTTTGGTCGGTTAAGTTCACCACAGCATTATCCTGGAAATCGAAATCTATTTTTAAATAGGGAATCCTTAATCCTGCTTTTTGTAAATCCAATTTTCCTGTAATGTCCGGATTTCGATAATTTCCGGTTACCAGTGCATCTCCTGTAACAAATCCCCGAATATTGTCTATGGCTTCTCCTCCCATAGGACTAAAGGCCGCCAAATTAAAATTAAGGAGTGCAACATCCATATTTATGGTTGGATTATCAGCATTTACATCAATCCCTCCTTTTGCATTTAAGGATTCAAAACCCCTATTTTTTAGAGTGGCATCTATATTATAAAAGGTAAGACTTTCATTGCCGCTCACATCAATATTTAGGTTTCCAAGAACAATATCATTCACTGTAAGATCATCTACCGTAAGCGAGGTATTGGGATAATAAGCGCCCTTTTCCTGAAGCAGGTTTAACTTTCCGTTCAAATTACCTGTTATGGCCAGACTGTCCAAATCTGGCGTAATCTTACCTATATCTACATTGTCAAATTCAATGTTAAAATCCTTGTATGTAGTATCCTTCATAACACCACTTAACCGGATCATTTCATTTTGATGGCTTAAAACAAGCGAATCTACCACTACATCATTAAAGTTATTATCAAATACTATTTTATTGCTTTTGTTGTTATTTTCATTTAAAAACCAAACGTTGTCTTTAAATTTAACATCAGATCGCTGGATTCCCACAACCGATTTATTGTC
>JAWOHC010000097.1:0-3287 GCA_046496275.1 Gillisia sp. | reverse complement strand
GCGGTGTACAAGCGTATTTTTGAAAAAGAAGGCCACAGTCTCGAACTTGAAGTCGACTATAACATAGTTGATGGCAGCGACAAAGGCAGGTTTGATATTAGCGGCGGTGGTGGAAACTTTGTCAACTATACCGATTACACCAAAAATGATATAAACAATACTACTTTGAACCTCGATTATATAAATCCGCTAAGCGAAACTGCAAAACTGGAATTGGGTGCAGAAGCCAGGTTGAGAAACAGTGAAAGCGTTTACGTATCTACAAACCAGAATATTCCCGGTGCCGATTTTCAATACGACAACAGCATCTATTCCCTTTATGCCACTTTTGGTCAGAATTTTGAAAAGTGGTCCTATCAAATGGGCGCTCGCCTTGAACAATATGATGTAGAAGCAACCAATAACGGCCGGAAAATATTTGAAGATGATTATGTAACCGTTTATCCAACGGCTTTTGCTTCCTATAAAATAAGCGATATGAGAACGCTTCAGCTTAGTTTTGGAAGAAGGGTTGACAGGCCAGGCCTAGGGCAGGTGAATCCTGTTAGAGATTTTAGCTCTCCAAGAATTACCGTAACGGGAAACCCTGAATTGGATCCGCAGTTTACCAATTCCCTTGAACTCAATTACACGCATAACGCATCAAAGGGAAATTTTAATGCGGGCTTTTTTTACAGGGTGATCAATAATGAGATCAACCAAACCCTTTTGCTGGATCCCGAAGATCCTAACAAGCTCTTACTCACCTTTGCCAATGGAGAAGACAACTCGGCTTACGGAGCAGAAATATCCGGAGCTTACAAACCATTTAAATGGTGGAGCCTAAACCCCAGCTTTGAAGTATATATGCGTAACATTAGGGGCATTGTAGGCTCAGAGTATATAGAGGTTGAAAACACCGCCTACAATTTAAGGCTCAACCAGACCTTTAATGTAACCAAAGCTCTAAGCCTGCAATTATTTGGGATGTACCGCAGCAGGGCCCAAATGTTGCAAATTGAAGCGCAGGAAATGTATTTCATAAATGCAGGGGCCAGTTATAATTTCCTTAAGGACAAGGCAACTTTAAGCTTAAATTTTAATGACATTTTTGACACCCAGCAATTTCAGTTTAAATCGGATTTGCCATACCGCCAGAAAGGTACTTTCAAACCAGACAGCCAGACTGTGTATTTAGGATTCTCCTATAATTTTGGCGGTGGAAAAAATGGTGCGTTGAAACGCAAGAGCCGTGATGACAATGAAACCCAGGGCGGCGGTTTATTTTAATCCCTCATTGAGGGTTTAACCTGACGGACGTGCAGATTCCCCGAGGCCTGCCCAAATCATTCAGGTGGGCTTGCCCCGAGGTTTTGGCTTTAGTTTTTGTTGATGTGGTTAGCCAAAAACCCGCATTCTCTTTGGAGATGCGGGTTTTTTAACCTGTATGTTTTCCCTAAAGGGACAAGCAGGAGAAGAAGTATTTTCCTCAAAAAATTCTTGATGAACTTCCCTAATTCTTAATTCTTTGGTCTTTTTCTATATTCTATTGTCTATAATCTTTTCTTGACTCTTGACTCCTGGCTCCTGGCTCTCTTTTCTATCGTCTAACATCTAAAATCTAACTTCTCAACTCTAAAAATTACCACTCGATAATTGCACTTCCCCAGGTAAATCCACTTCCAAAAGCTGCCAACACCACCAGATCTCCCTCTTTTATTTTTCCGTTTTCCCAGGCTTCTGTCAAGGCAATAGGAATGGAAGCTGCGGTTGTATTTCCATATTTCTGAATATTATTATACACCTGCGAGTCCTTAAGTTTAAATTTTTGTTGCACAAACTGTGAAATTCGAAGGTTCGCCTGATGTGGGATCAGCATATCGATATCACTTACCTCAAGTCCATTGGCTTTTAATCCTTCCATGATAACTTCAGAAAAGCGCTGGATGGCATTCTTGAAAACAAACTGTCCGTTCATATGAGGGTAATAAGGAATATCGTCTCCCTGCGGATTATCGGCAATAATCTGTGGAACCCAGTATTCTGTGCTTGGCCCTCTTAAGGAAAGTTCCATCGCGTTTTTTCCTTCAGAATGTAAATGGGTGGAAAGAATTCCCTGGCCAATATGATTGCTTCGGGTTAATACGGCTGCTCCAGCCCCATCCCCAAAAATCACAGAGATAGATCGGCCCCGATCGGTAAAATCAAGTCCGCCACTATGGTTTTCGCTACCAATAACCAGGATGTTTTTATACATTCCGGTTTTGATAAATTGATCGGCCACAGAAAGCCCATAAATAAACCCGCTGCACTGGTTTCGAACATCCAAAGCAGGAATAGTTTTTATATCGAGCATTTCCTGAACCTGAACGCCACAACCCGGAAAATAAAAATCGGGGCTTAGCGTAGCAAAAACGATCATGTCTAAATCATCCTTGTCAATTCCCGAGCGTTCTATAGCTATCCTGGCAGCCTTAGCGCCCATAATAGCGGTGGAATTGCCGTCGCCTTTTTTGATATGTCTGCGTTCCTGTATACCCGTTCTTTCCTGGATCCAGGCATCATTGGTATCCATCAGTTTTGAAAGATCGTCGTTAGTCACCACATTTTCCGGCAAATAACTCCCCAAACCGGCAATTTTAGATTGATACATAGTTGAAGAAATTATGAAATTATTATTATTTATTACTAAATTTAGGCTTTAATACATTTTTGCCTTGCAATATAAGAAAGATTAACCTCTGCAGGTTATTTATTGCCGCGCTTTTCTAACCCTATAATTTAAAATTTATGAAGAATTTATTTTTCTGTTTTCTTACAACAAGTTTCCTTTTTACGGCAACGGCTCAGGAAAACCTAACGTATCAAAAACCACCACAGGAAATCCTGGAACTGGTAGATGTTCCTCTTGCCCCAACAACAATTATTGACAGCAAAGGTGAAATGATGGTGTTTTTATACCGTGATCAATATAAATCCATCGCAGCGTTAAGTGAAACCGAAATGCGTTTGGGTGGCCTGCGGATAAATCCTGTTACCAACATTAGTAGCCGTGCAACTTTTTATAACAATGTGCAGGTTAAACCGGTAAATTCCAAAGAACCTATGGAGGTGAAAGGATTACCCGAAAATCCAAAATTAACCAATTTTAGCTGGTCTCCGGATGAAACAAAAATCGCGATGACCCATACAACCGATACAGGAGTTGAACTTTGGGTATTGGAAATCTCTACAGGACAGGCAAGGAAATTAACCGATGGAAATTTGAATGCCAATATGCGGGATGTGATCAATTGGTTCAAGGATAA
>JAWOHC010000094.1:0-8183 GCA_046496275.1 Gillisia sp. | reverse complement strand
ATCCTACGATCGTTCCTTTCTCCGGTCGTTGCTTACCGTGAAAAACAGGTGCGGACGAATAAAAGTGAGTGCTATCGGTCATAAAATATAAATTATAGGCGCAATATATAAAATAAACAGGTGCATCCTATAAAAAATGAGCGCTATGAATGAAATTTGAATTTAATGAGCGCATTAACACTTGTTGATTTTAGAAAAATATTTTTTTATTCTTTTATCTCGACTCTTATCCCTTTTATATGTCCAGAGAATTTCAATGGCGGCAGTTTATGTTTCGCAACTGCATATCAACGAAGCAGTTGTTAATTAATCAACAGTAAAAAAACGGTCTGGAGAAAAAGTAAATACAAGCTTGTTTAATTTTTTTCTTCCTCCGTTTTTAAGTCTAATTCCAGATTGTTTGACTTGTTGGTTTCATAAACTTGCGAATTACAAGTTTTTCTCGTCTTGAAGGAACGGAACCCTCGTCCAAGCAGAAGTGAACTCCACTTTATCATAGACTTAATGTGTAAGTAACCAGTACAGACGATTTCGATCCCTCGTCCATACAAAGAACCGAACCCTCGTCCAGGCAAATCGCAAATATTCTGAGTTTAATGATCTATGTATTGAAAAGTTGAAATCCATTTTGCTGATTCAATAGATAGTATGGGTCATATATCTAAAATGTGTTCACCCTTGTTCCGCAGTATGTAAGCCGCAATATGTTTAATATGTAAATTATAATTTAAAGAATAATATAATTTAACGGTTGCAACCGTATACCTGGGAATATACCAACAGTTAATAAATGAACGCTTGCAACGGTAAAAAGTATATCGTTTTCAAATTTAAATTTTTTACTCCTCCCCATAGCTTTTCTGTATATCAACAATGTCCAACCCTATAAACATTTCGGGGTGGCATATTGAAAGTAATTAAAATTTAATGCGGGTAGCGCTTAAGCCATACTTGAGAAAGTAATTATTTAGTTTCAAAGCTCAGTTTTTTATCAATTAACTGCAGTAATGAATCCTTACTATTTATATAAATTGTTCTTTTTTCGATTCTAATTATTTTTTCATTTTTTAACTGTTTGAGGCTTCTTCCTAAACTTTCGGGTGAAGTGCCTATAATATTTGCTAAATCATCTCGCGATAAATCAATCCCTGTTTTATCTCCATCTAGCTTGTGAAATCGATTTTCGAGTATTAGCAAGTTTATGGCCAATCTGGCATTCTGATTTTTTTGGGATTGCAAAGCTATAATGTTAGCGAGAACCCCAAATTCATGTCCTATATTCCTTATGAAAACCTGTTGCAAACTGGGAATTTCTTGTAAGAGTTTTAAAAAAATATCTTTTGCTATAAAATTTACTTCAGAGTCTTCCAATAATTCACACGAGTCCTGGTAACGCTCTTCTCCAAATAAGGCATGGTATCCTAAAATATCCCCGGTTGTGTAAATGTAAAAGATTTGCTCTGTCCCGGAAAAACCACGTTTAAATTTCTTGGCTTTTCCCCTCTTAAGTTGAAAGACGCCGGTTGGCACTCCTTCTTCATAAAATAAAAGACTCCCCTTTTTTATAAATAAAGGTTCCATAGCATCATGGACACGGTCTTTTTCTTCCTTGTTTAAAACTTCAAGAAGAAGATTGCTTTGAAAATCAAACTGTGAATAAAAATTTTTCATTTCACGAAATTAGTTAATAGTTAGCATTTATAAAAAACATTTGTTGTTATATTTTATAACATTTGTGGTATATTTGTTGAAAATTTTTACACGAATTGATATGATTGAAAGCAAAATTACCTTTAAAAATGGAAAACTACATGTTCCAAATAAACCAATTATTCCGTATCTGTCATCTGTGGCAGGCGATCCCTCAATGTAGCCTTACTTCAACAATTCGATTTATATGCCCGTGTACGGCCTGTGAAATGGTTTAAAGGCGTGCCTTCCCCGGTAAAGATTCCGGAAAAAGTCGATATGGTTATTTTTTTGAAAATACTTAAAATATTTTTGCAGGGATAGAATGGTTGCATGGTACTCCTGATCTTGATAAGGTAAAAGACTTCCTTATTCATGAGATGAATGTAACTCAAATTCGCTTTCCCAAACTGTTTCAATAGGCATAAAGCCGGTGTCAATGGGAGGTACCAATCGTTTGGTGAGATCTGCAATTAATTATGCTATCGAACATAAAAAAGACTCCATCACCTTTGTTCACAGGGAAAATATAATGAAGTTTACCGAAGGTAAATTTAAAGAATTGGGTTGTCAACTTGCCCAGGATGAGTTTGGTGCAAAGGATTATGAAGGAGGTTCCTGAAAGGTTATTAATAAAAATGGACATCAAATAATTGTTAAGGATGTTATTGCCGATGCTTTTTTGCAACAAATCATTTTAAGACCTGAACAATTCGATATAATCGCCACATTGAACCTTAATGGAGATTATATTTCAGATGCTTTAGCGGCCATTTTAGGTGGAATTGGAACAGCTCCAGGTGCAAATATAAATTATGAAACAGGTGTTTTCATATTTGAAGCTACCCATGGAACTGCGCCTAAATATAAGGATCAGGATAAAGTAAATCTCTCTTCCGAAATACTTTCTGGAGTAATGATGTTGGAATATTTGGGATGGAATGAAGCTGCTGCGTTAATTGTAAAAGGGCTTCAGGGAGCTATTGCGAAAAAGACCGTGACCTATGATTTTGAACGATTAATGGAGAATGCTATTCTTCTGAAATGCTCGGAATTTGGAGGGGCGGTATTAAAATATATGTAAAATTTAATATGGGCAAGTCTTTCCCTGGTTTGAATTTTAAAAACGACTCAAAGCTGGACACAGTTTACCGGTTAAATTTTTAATATTTAAATTATTTGTTAATTCAATAAAAGATTTCCCATTTAACGTTGCCTAATTTTTTTGAAATAGGGCAACCATTTTTTTTTAACTTAATTAAAAATTTCGGGCCTGAGAATGGCACCGTATTAAAAAATATAATTGAATGTTTAAACACATAAAAGTAGATTTACCTGCAAGTTTAGTAGTGTTTTTTGTTGCATTACCCTTAGCTCTTGGTATTGCACTGGCCAGTGGAGCTCCATTATTTGCAGGAATTATTGCCGGTATTATTGGGGGTATTGTTGTTGGTGCTATCTCGGGTTCTGCTATTGGTGTGAGTGGTCCAGCTGCCGGCCTTGCTGTGGTGGTGCTCACTGCTATTAGCGATTTAGGCAGTTATGAGCTATTTCTGGTTGCACTGGTTATAGCCGGGCTTCTTCAAATCATAATGGGATTTTTAAAAGCAGGGATTATAGGGTATTTCTTTCCATCTTCTGTTATAAAAGGAATGCTATCTGCAATTGGAATTATAATTTTTTTAAAACAAATTCCATTGGCATTGGGATATGAAGATGGTGAGACCCCCTTCGCGTTTTTTGAAACCACCGGTTTTGATATTTACCATGGTCTGGTAAATATGATAAGTTCCATAGCTCCGGGTGTAGTTTTAATTACAGTTATTTCCCTTGCCATACTATTAGTTTGGGACAAGGTATTGGCGCCCCGGCACAAGGTATTTAAGTTAATTCAAGGACCCCTCGTAGCCGTTATAATTGGAATAATCTATCAGGTAATTTTGAGTGACTCAGGATCTTCATTAGAAATTACCGGAGCCAATTTAGTGAGCGTCCCAGTGCCCGAAAATGCCACGGACTTTTTTAAACAATTTACTTTTCCCGATTTTTCTGAAATGGGAAATCCACAAATTTACATTGTAGCCCTCACTATAGCTATTATTGCCAGCTTGGAGACGCTCTTAAGTGTGGAGGCTGCAGATAAGCTGGATCCATACAAAAGAGTCACACCTACCAACCGTGAGCTTATAGCCCAGGGGGTGGGGAACACCTTTTCTGGTATGGTTGGTGGGTTACCTATTACCCAGGTTATTGTAAGAAGTTCTGCCAATGTCATGAATGGTGGTAGAACTAAACTTTCTACTATTATTCATGGATTTTTATTATTTTTCAGTGTTGTTTTAATCGCCGAATATTTAAACCTTATTCCTCTTGGGGTTTTGGCTGCGGTACTGTTGATCATTGGGTACAAACTTGCGAATCCTGTACAGTTTGTACAAATGAAAAAATTAGGAAAATCACAATTTATACCTTTTATCGTTACAGTAATAGCAATTGTAGTTACAGATCTTTTGGTAGGTATACTTCTTGGGCTTGCAGTGGGGATTGTTACTATTTTAATAAATAGCTACAAGAATTCCCACTTCCTTAACATAGAGGATAAGTCAGACGGGTTACGCCGCATTTATATGCACCTTGCTGAAGAGGTAACCTTCCTTAATAAGGCTGCCATTCAAAGGGAGTTATATGCTTTGCCTGAAGATACTTATCTAACCCTGGATGTAACAAAAACCAAAGCCCTTGACCTGGACGTGCTTGAGATTCTGGATGATTTTGCGATTGTGGCAGAGAGTAGGAATATAACTATAAAGCTCGTCTCAGAAAGAGGAGAAATAGAAAACCCAAAAAGCTATAGGGAATTTTTTGGAGTAGAGGTTTTTGAGGGCGCGCATTAAATAAGGATGAATTATTTATAATATTTTGTCAAATACAATGAAAGTTGGTAGAAACAAAACTCGACTTGGATTTAGAGGTTTTTGAGAAACTATCCAAAGAACAGCAACCATCGGTTTTATGGATAGGATGTGCAGATAATAGTGTGGTTTACAATGAAATAAATGGAGTCCAGCCTGGAGAAGTATTTGTTCATAGAAATATTGCAAATATGGTAGTTCATACAGACATGAATATGCTTAGCGTTTTGGACTACGCTGTAAATGCTCTAAAAGTAAAGCACGTTATTGTATGTGGACATTATGGTTGTGGAGGTGTTAATGCAGCAATGAGCAATCAATCCATCGGGTTGACAGATAACTGGATTCGTCATATAAGAGATGTCTACAGGTTACATAAGAATCAATTAGATCAAATTGATAATGAAAAGGAACGGTTTGATCGTTTTGTAGAACTTAATGTAAAAGAGCAGGTTTTTGATCTTGCTAAAACATCCATAGTTCAGGGAGCCTGGAATAATGGTGAGAATCTTCAAATTCACGGTTGTGTTTATAGACTTGATTCCGGACTCATTAAGGACCTGGGTGTTAATTTTAAAAACGACTCAAAGCTGGATTCAGTATTCCAACTTAATTTCTAATATTTAATTATTTTTAATGAGTTGAAATAAATCTCGCAAGCAGTTTTTCCATGGTCTTTCTAACTTCATTGGAAATCCCATTTAATGCTTCGCTATATTCATTAGGTACTACATAGGCATATTTGTACTCATCACTTAATATGTCAACTTTATATTCATCAAATGTATGCTTAGGGATGTCTCGACTGATTATGGTGATTAGACCATGGTGGCGCGGGTCATTTTCAATCTTCTTAAAAATTTCCATTAATATATCCTTTTCACCTTCAAGAATTTGAAAGAAGTTACCTTCAGCATAAAGCAATACACCTTTGATACCTAAGGCCATATTTTTTTCTTTGCAAAATTCAAGCAAGGTCTTTACTTGTGCATTATCCAAATTTTCATTTGCATTGCTTACATAACAGATTGCGTGCCTCATATGTATTCTTTGTAGAAATGAAATTAAAGCCCAGATTACCCCCTAAAATTAGTTTAAATCCACCTTATATTTTAGTGTTACAATTTACTGAAATTTATAAAATTTATGTGGGTATGCAAAAAAAAAGCTTGTTGAAAGTTCTTGCGGGAAATTTAAAATTTGACCTAACAATAAACCAATTATAATCTTAGATTTTTACAATTTCAAAGATTTTCTATTCTGGTTTTTTTTTGTCACCTTAAAGCAAAAAACCCAGTAAACATAGTGTTTACCGGGTTATCTGGTGGAGTCGGAGGGTTTCGAACCCTCGTCCAAACAAGCAATTAAGAAGCTTTCTACACGTTTAGTTTTCGATTGATTGTCGATGCAAGACCGGCCGAAAACCACCAATCTTACACGTATCCTCAATTAGTTTTCAAAAGAACATCAAGGCCCTGTTCTTCCTATATTTACTTTTTCGGTGTCTCTGGTGTGGCCGCCGTAAATCAAGGCTTCCACGAGACATCTCAGCTCCCTACCTGGTAGGGATTAAGTACAACCTACTATAATTCGGTTATGCAGCCAAGGCGTAGTTATTCTCGCCGTTTAAAAAGTGTGAAATATGAGATTTAAGAGCTATATCCCAGCGCTCTACGTGCTTACAACCCAATTTGACTCGCTGTCAAATCCAAGTCGACCCCATACTGTAATGAACTTTTGTGCGTTCCCAACTTCGTAAAAACTCCGTTGGGCCGGGCTATCCGTTTCAATCCGTCTAAATTTATAAAATTTAAACGGGATTTCCACTTCTATCCCTAACGCGGCTGCAAAGATACAGTTTAAAATTTATATCTTTGAAGCAACACGTATTTTAAAGCAAAACCTATACCAATAATGATAAAATTTGCCCTCATAAAAGAACGTAAAACGCCACCAGATAGAAGGGTGGTGTTTTCTCCTGAAAAACTAAAAGAAATAGTCAATCAATTTCCGGAGGCAGTGGTTAAGGTGGAAGCCTCAAATATTAGGGTGTTTACAGATGCCGAATATCTCGAGGCAGGTTTTGAAGTTTCAGAAGATATTTCAAATTGTGATGTTTTGCTGGGGGTAAAAGAAGTGCCAATCCCTAATCTTATTCCAAATAAGAAATACTTTTTCTTCTCCCATACCATCAAAAAACAGCCATACAACAAGGAACTGCTTAGAGCTATATTAAAAAATAATATTGAACTCTACGATCACGAAGTCATTGTTGAAGAAAACGGTCACAGGCTTATTGGCTTTGGCAGATATGCCGGACTTGTAGGAGCATATAACGGGTTTAGGGCACTGGGGTTACGAGATGGCTTATTCGACCTTCCAAAAGCAGAAAATTTGGCAGATCTTAATTCTATAGTGGCAGAACTGGATAAAATAAGCATTCCGCCCCTTAAAATTTTGCTCACCGGAAGTGGAAAAGTAGCACATGGCGCTAAGGAAATCCTGGATCATTTAAACATCAAAGAAGTGGATGTTCTCACATTTTTATACACGGAATCTAATGAGCCCGTTTATTGCCTAATCGACGTGCTGGATTACAATAAGAAAAAAGATGGAAAAACCGGTTCAAATGAGGAGTTTTACGCTCATCCGGAGCGATATGAATCCAATTTCATGCGATTTGCAGCCGTGAGTGATATGTTTATCGCAGGGCATTTCTACGGAGATGGCGCCCCGGAATTTTTTACCCGGGAACAAGCCAATTCCCCCGATTTTAAAATAAAACTGATAGCAGATATCTCCTGTGATATCAATGGTCCAATTGCAAGTACAATTCGTTCCTCAACAATTGCAAATCCGTTTTATGGATATGATCCCCAAACAGGCTTGGAAGTGGACTTTCGTCAGGAAGGTGCGATTACCGTGATGGCGGTAGATAATTTACCATGTGAGCTTCCTAAAGATGCCAGTGAAGGTTTTGGAGACATGTTCCTGAAACACGTGATCCCTGCATTTTTTAATGGTGATAAGGATGGAATTCTTGAAAGAGCCAGGATGACCCAAGATGGAAAACTCACGGAACGATTTCAATATCTACAGGATTATGTAAATGACAATCCTAAAATTGATGAATATGTTTAAATTGATTGGGTTTGTCCTGGTTACGATGGTTTTCAGCTTTTCCACGAATGCTCAAATCGAGCTGATGTCCTACAATATAAAATATGCCAATGAGAACGACGGGGAAAACAGTTGGTCTTTAAGAAAGGATCATCTTGGCAGCCTAATAAAATTTTATGAACCCGATATTTTTGGCGTTCAGGAAGCGGTATTGGAACAGCTTGAATTTTTTGAAGATATTTTGCCGACGTACAAATACGCTGGAGTAGGAAGGGATGACGGGAAAACCAAAGGAGAATTTAGCGCTATCTTTTACGATAGCAAACGGTTTGAGGTGCTAAAAGAGGATACCTTCTGGCTTTCAGAAACACCTAAAAAAGTTTCTGTGGGTTGGGATGCTGCTATGGAAAGGGTATGTACCTACGCGTTATTTGAAGATAGGGAAAGCGAGAAAAAATTCTG
>JAWOHC010000086.1:0-3958 GCA_046496275.1 Gillisia sp. | reverse complement strand
ACCCTAATTTTGGAAAACGGGGTGCCAATAGATTCCCCTCCAAATAACGAAAAACTAGTATGCCATTATACCTTTAGTCATGCAGTTATTATAACATCTGGAGATGGTTCAAGCTCAAGCTCATATACCGTTTATTATTATACAGAGCGCTGCTCGGCAAGTGAAATCCATGAGCCAGGCGGAGGTGGTGGATGCAAAAGTCAAAATGGTGGCCCAACGGAACCAGAATCCATTCCTACTATCCCCACCGAAGGAGATCCAGACTGGGATTTTGGAGCAGGAGGTGGAGGCTCATCCCAAACAGCGGAAGTAGTTGTTAAAATTGATATAGACTCGGATTTAAAACAGGATTATCCATGTATTGCAGAGGTTATTACAATTGCTTACCAACTCTGCTCCGAATTAAATATAGATTTCCTCGAATATTTTGAATCAAGTAATGATTTTCATGTTATTTATAGCTCCCAACCTATGGATGGATTGGAATCGGCAAAAGCTGTAAACGCTTTGGGATGTAGCCTGCCTTGTACAACCAATATAGTTTTTAATGAAAATTATTTTGGTACAATGTCCAACTTAAGTATAGCCGCCAATACTATACATGAAAACACACATGCGATGCTTTTTTATCTATGGAAATCCGGTGAAATGGGTTATTCTTTATTGAATCCAACATATCAAGAACTGGCTGAAGCCTATAGCAATGTTTTAGCCTCGGGAGATTCCAGAAATGATGGTACCGGACAAACATTAATGGATTTACAGCATGAGTACATGGTAAAGTTCACTGATAGGTTGGCATCTACCCTATTAAATTATGCCAATTCCCAAAACATCAACATTGACATGGATTATAGTAGGAAAATGATTTGGGGAGGTACTTTTACAACCCTCGCAAGTTATGTGGAAAAATTCACCTTAAATGAAAGATATGAAATAAATGCAATAGTCAATTCAGAATTAAATAATCAAAGTTACACCTACAATTTATCAAATGGAAGCCAACAAACAACAAGCCCCAAGGGCGAAGTCGTTACAAACGATAGCTGTGATTAATTCATTTTTGGAATTAAAAGAAAACATAGTACTAACAAAACAAATTAAGATAATTACACAAAAAGTAAAAACAATAAAACTCATGTTTTTAGTATTAGGTTCAATTTTCTTAATTAATAGTTGCGGAAAAACCTCAACCGATCAAGAAATTATAAAACATAAAAATAACTCTGAACAA
Source organism: Gillisia sp. (assembly GCA_046496275.1). Taxonomy (GTDB): domain Bacteria; phylum Bacteroidota; class Bacteroidia; order Flavobacteriales; family Flavobacteriaceae; genus Gillisia. Next base: position 2,724 of record JAWOHC010000086.1, on the reverse strand, counting down.
TTAATTGGTCAATGGTTATCAAAATTTTCGGAAAATTCTTCAATTAAATGTGTGATGCAAAATGCGCCAATCGATAGCCTGCCTAATGAAATAAAAAATACTATTATGCAGAAACTTGAAATTAAGGCGGAAAAACATCTTAATAAACAACTAAAATTATCACATCATTTTAAATTGACGGATAGTTTAATAGGAGATTTAAATCTTATAACACTGAGTAAGCAAAGAGAGCTTAAAGAACAAAGAGCTAATGGAGAACCATTTTGGATATGGTATGACGCAAATTGTGAAGGAGAATGGCTGAACATAAGCCGCCCTATTTTTAATGAAGATTATACATTGGCTTATTTCGAAGTTTCGACAAGTTGTGTAAATTATCTATGTGGGCATGGTGGCAAATCAATATATAAATATGAAAATGGTAAATGGATCGCAATTGAGAATTTTGACACTTTCATAAGTTGACCACTCCAAGTAAATTCATTTCTTCAAAGAATTTAAAAATTAGAAATTAGCTTGGATTTAGAGCAACTTTTGGAAAAAAAGCATGTTAAATCATTCTATGAAAATATTATTCTTAATTCTGGCACTAAACCTTTATTCCTGTAGGACTGACAATCAATACCAACAATCTGAAGAGATGTATGCGGTCACAAAAGCAGTTCTGGATGAATTTGAAGGTTTTGATTTTATTTTATGTTCTACACCTTTAAGCTATAGCAGTAACAATATTGTTACGAATTCAATACCTCTAAAAGAAGCATTAGATATTGATTTAATTAAAAAGTTTCAGGAATTCTCTCCACCAGGTGATGATATATTAATTGATGAATTGATTAACGTTGAAGAATTAGAATATATGAAAAACCAGATTAAGGTAGACTCAGTATGGAATGTAGAAACACTTCATTTTAAAGTTGGAAACTGTGTAAATAATTCGGCTTTTAACCAATTAAAATTGTCAAAACCTTTGTTTAATGAAGAAAACAATCTGAGTTTGGTGTTCCTTGCAAAAAGCACAATTACAGAATATTCAGTATCCTTATTTCTGCTCAAAAAAGAAAAGGACAACTGGCAAAAAGTATGGTCACTTAATATGTAAAACGCAACTTCAAAAACTAGTGTTTTGCTTGTGCCCCTTTTAGATTCATACAGTTCACTAAGTTTCTTTCCAAAAGAGTAAGCCCTCACAGGTTTTAAAAACCTGTGAGGGCTTATTTATTTAGATTAATTCTCCCTTCGAAGGCAAGGGGGCTTTCAGCGGCTCCAAAACTTTTAGCGCCCTATCCACAGAAGTGATTTTTTCAAACGTGAGCAACAACCGCAAACCGGAACGGGTTTTCTTTTCTTTCATCGTGCAGGAATTCCGGTGAGTTTGCACGTATTCCAACACCCTCGTAAATGCCTGGGTTTGGTAGAAACTTGATTGCTGATCGGCAATAAAATAGCCTATCAATTTCCCTTGTTTCATCACCACTTTTTCCAGACCAATTTTGGACGCGATCCATTTTATTCGTACACTGTTCAGCAAATCTACCGCCTGGGTTGGAAGTTCTCCAAACCTGTCAACAAGCTGCGCTTCATATTTCAGGAGCTCTTCTTCAGTTTTTACGCTGTTTAACTGAGTGTAAAGATTTAATCGTTCAGAAATATTATTGATGTAATCATCGGGAAATAAAAGCTCGAAATCGGCATCGATTTGGGTATCCTTCACAAAGGTTTTGTCCTCTATATCTTCATCTTTGTGATACAAATCTTTAAACTCGTTTTCTTTGAGTTCCTCGATGGCCTCATTCAAAATTTTCTGATAGGTATCAAAACCTATTTCATTGATGAATCCGCTTTGCTCGCCGCCAAGCAAATCTCCCGCGCCACGAATTTCAAGATCTTTCATCGCGATATTAATTCCGCTGCCCAGTTCGCTAAATTGCTCCAGGGCGGTGATGCGCTTCCGTGCATCATCGGTCATCGCAGAATAGGGCGGAGTGATAAAATAGCAGAATGCCTTTTTATTGCTTCGGCCCACACGCCCCCGCATTTGGTGCAGATCTGAAAGTCCGAAGTTGTTAGCGTTATTGATGAAAATGGTATTCGCATTGGTAACATCCAATCCGCTTTCTACAATGGTGGTGGAAACCAGCACATCAAATTCATTGTTCATGAAGGAAAGCATCAAATTTTCCAGTTTTTTCCCTTCCATTTGTCCGTGGCCCACACCTACTTTTGCATCTGGCACCAGTCGTTGAATCATCCCTGCAACTTCCTTGATATTTTCAATCCGGTTATGGATAAAAAATACCTGTCCGCCCCGCTGGATTTCATATGAGATCGCGTCGCGAATGGCATCTTCGGCAAACCGAACCACGTGGGTTTCTATTGGATACCGGTTTGGCGGCGGAGTGGTAATGGTGGAAAGATCCCTCGCAGCCATTAAGCTGAACTGCAATGTACGCGGAATTGGCGTTGCGGTCAATGTAAGTGTATCCACATTTTCCTTAATCGTCTTCAATTTATCCTTGACTGCTACTCCAAATTTTTGTTCCTCATCTACAATTAACAACCCAAGATCCTTGAATTTCACGGTTTTACTCACAAGTTGATGGGTTCCAATAATGATATCCACCTTCCCCGCTTCCAGATTAGCAAGTGTTTCCCTGCGCTCTTTTGCTGTTCTAAATCTATTGAGGTAATCTACGGTTACCGGAAAATCCTTCAGCCGTTCTG
>JAWOHC010000055.1:0-5099 GCA_046496275.1 Gillisia sp. | reverse complement strand
GCTCCGGAATAGGAACCGTAACTCGTGGTAGAATCGGAGATCTGGCAGAAATAACTCCAGAATGGAGTATCTGTTCGCCCCATATCCTGGTACAACATAGGAACTACACATATTGGGAAATCCCCTGCGATACCTCCGCCAATCTGGAAGAAACCTATTCCGCTTTTGGAATTTTCGGTATACCAGTCGGCAAGGAAAGTCATGTATTCAATCCCGGATTTCATGGTACTCGCCTTTAATTCTCCTTTTAAAACATAGGATGCAAAAATATTACCCATAGTGCTGTCTTCCCATCCCGGAACAACCATTGGGAGGTTTTTTTCGGCGGCGGCATACATCCAGGAATCCTTAAGGTCTATTTCATAATATTCCTCCAGCGCTCCGGAAAGCAACAACTTGTACATATATTCATGCGGTAAAAAACGTTCGCCGGCTGCTTCAGCATCTTTCCATATTTTAACAATATGTTCCTGAATCCTTCTGAAAGCTTCTTCTTCCGGAATACAGGTATCTGTAACACGGTTTAATCCTTTTTCCAGCAAATCCCATTCGTCCTGCGGAGTAAGATCCCTGTAGTTAGGAACGCGTTTGTAATGTGAATGCGCAACAAGGTTCATCACATCTTCTTCCAGGTTTGCCCCGGTACAGGAAATGATTTGCACTTTATCCTGACGGATCATTTCGGCAAAAATCTTTCCAAGCTCGGCAGTACTCATCGCTCCCGCAAGGGAAACCAGCATTTTTGAGCCATCCTGAAGTTGCTTTTCGTATCCTTTTGCGGCATCTACAAGCGCGGCGGAATTAAAATGTAAATAATATTTTTCAATAAATTGGGAAATCGCGCCTTTACTCATCGTCGTCTTGGTCTGGGGTATGATTTAAATATTTGAACTTATAGCTCAACATTTTATAATATAATTTTGCGGCAAGGAAATCTGAAGATTTATCCAAATCATTTGGACATAGCTCTACGATATCAAAACCTACCACATTTTTTTTCTTGAACATCATTTTCAGGAATTCCAGGGTTTCGTAATAAAACAATCCTCCCGGTTCCGGAGTTCCTGTAGATGGCATAATAGAAGGATCAAAAGCATCCAGATCTATGGTAATAAAAACATTCGGAGTCATTTGCCCAATAGCATCATCCATCCAGTCTTCATAGAGGTTATGAGCAAAATAAACCTGATTTTCATCCATATGATCCAGTTCGGAAACATCCATAGAACGAATTCCTACCTGAACAAGGTTGGTGGTTTTGCTGGCCTCATGAACAGCACAGGCATGATTGCACGAAGAACCTTCATATTCCGGACGTAAATCGGCATGGGCATCAATCTGGACTACGGTAAGATCTTCAAAAGCTTCATTAAAAGCCCGAATAGTTCCTATAGATACAGAATGTTCCCCTCCAAAAACGGTTACAAATTTATCTTGTTTGATGTAGTTTTTGGTGGTTTTGTGTACTGCTTCCACCATTTTTTCCGGGGAAGAGTTCTCGGTAACAGGAGGAGCCAGGTAAATTCCTTTTCTGTAAACCTCGGTGCGGGTTTCGATGTCAAAAAGCTCCATGTTTGCGGATGCTTCCAGGAAAGCTTCCGGTCCTTTATCTGCGCCTTTTTGCCAGGAACTTGTTCCGTCATATGGAACAGGGATTAATACCACTTGTGCTTCGTCTATGCGCGCATACTTATCTGGTATCCCGGCGTAATTCTTTTTGTTCATTACTTAAGTTTGAAATTTTGGTTTAAAAAATATGCCTAAAGTTATAATTTTTTTTTGACCTAATTATTTGAACTGTAACCTAATATCTTTAATAGATCTTCAGAGGTTTGTTGTTCACTAAAAAGACTGGTCACAATGTTCCCGTTTTCGTCCTTATTAATCAGTATTTGTTTGGGCTGTGGGATAAGGCAATGCTGCAATCCGCCAAAGCCACCAATGGTTTCCTGGTACGCCCCGGTGTTAAAAAAACCTATATATAAGGGCTTTTCTTTTTTATACTTCGGAAGGTAGATCGCATTGGTATTTTGTTCAGAATTATAATAATCGTCACTATCACAGGTAAGCCCTCCCAGTAATACCCTTTCATATTCATCATTCCATCTATTGATGGCCAACATCACAAACTTTTTGCTAATAGCCCAGGTATCCGGTAGCGTGGTGATAAATGAGGAATTTATCATATTCCACTTTTCACGGTCATTCTGTTGTTTCTGGTAAAGGATCTCATAAATGGCACCCCCGCTTTCTCCAACGGTAAAAGAACCAAATTCCGTAAAAATATGTGGAGTATCCACTCCTGCGTCTTCACAGGTAAGTTTTATCTGGTTGATAATTTCATCTACCATGTACTCATAATCATATTCAAAATGCAGGGAATTTTTTATGGGAAATCCACCGCCAATATTAAGACTGTCCAGGGTAGGACATACTTTTTTAAGATTGATATAAACCTGTAAACACTTATTTAGTTCATTCCAATAATAGGAAGTATCCCGAATCCCAGTATTGATAAAGAAATGTAGCATTTTCAATTCAACATCCGGGTTTTCCTTGATCTTTTTGTTGTAAAACGGCACAATATTCTTGTATCCAATCCCTAGTCTGGAGGTGTAAAATTCAAATTTAGGCTCTTCTTCAGAAGCGATCCGGATCCCAATTTTATAAGGTCCTTTGATCTCTTCGGAAAGAAGGTCGATCTCTTCGTAATTATCGATTATAGGAATGCAGTTTTTATGACCTTTATTGATCAAATTTGCGATATTGGTAATATACTGGTCACGTTTAAAACCATTGCAGATCACGTAGGTTTCGTCCGTAATCTTTCCTGTAAGTTTTAATTTTTCCACAATATTTACATCAAAAGCCGAAGAGGTTTCAATGTGAATATCATTTTTAAGAGCTTCATTCAGTACGTGTTCAAAGTGCGAGCTTTTTGTGCAGTAACAGTAGTTATAATTGCCCTTATAATTATGCTTTTTTATAGCATTACTGAACCAGGTTTTGGCCCTGTGAATGTTTTCTGAAATTTTTGGCAGGTAAGTAAATTTTAATGGGGCTCCATATTTTTCTACTAGTGCCATCAAATCTATATCATGAAACTGAAGTTCATTGTCCTCCAATTTAAACTCTTCCTGAGGGAAATAATAGGTTTGATGTATTAAGTCGGTGTATTTTGTATTCAATGCCTTATTTTATAAAATTAAAAATGAAAAATTAGGGTTTAAATCAATGGATCAAAAGCTTTGATTGGTAAATTATTGTTAAGATAAAATTTATTGGAGGATTTCCGAAGGTTGGAAGGGGTTTTTTGAACACCAAAAATGGCCTTACAGAAGTAACTCTGAAGGATTTGATCAATAAAAATAATTGAATTTATCAACCTGTTATTTGAAAAAAATGGATAAATTAAATCGAATTCTTTTTTTAAAAAACCTGTAATACTTTTAACCCCAACATAAGGCATAATTCCCCCGATAAGTATTTCTTGCTCAGGGGTATTTGAACCTCTTAAAGGGCAAAAGTATAAAAAAATTATTGTTATTATTTTATAAAAGCTACCAGTTGTTTTATAAAGCTTTAAGATTTATGATTTCCTGTTTTGTAAGTACTCTCCAGTTGCCGCGGGGCAGATCTTTTTTGGTGATTCCACCAAATACTACGCGATCCAGTTTTTCCACTTCATACCCAAGACTTTTGAAAATTCTTTGAACCACATGAGGTTTAACACTATTGGTTTCAATTCCTACTTCATTGTGAGGCCGGTTTTCAATAAAGCTTACTTCCTGAACTTTTACTTTCCCGTCTTCCAGGGTAACCCCAATCCTTATTTTATCAAGATCTTCCGGCTGTACAGGCTTTGTAAGCTCCACATGGTAAATTTGGCGTATCCCGTTTTTTGGTTTTCCCAATTGCTTTTCAAGCGTACCATCATTCGTGAATAAAAGAAGTCCGCTGGCCTGTCTGTCCAGTTTTCCAACAGGAACAACTTTTCCTTTGGTAGCTTTAGAGATGAGGTCCATCACAGTTTTAGAACCTTTTTCCAGACTTCCGGTGGTGTAAAAACCTCTTGGTTTATTTAAAACAATATATTCGGGCTTTTCAGGATTCACCTTGATTCCGTCGAACTTCACATCATCGCTTAATTTCACTTTATAACCCATTTCGGTTACAGGTTTTCCATTTACCGTTACGTTTCCTGCAGCTATAAAAATATCGGCATCTCTTCGTGAGCACATACCAGAATTGGCGATGTATTTATTTAACCGGATTCCATCGGATTTTGGAGCGGCTTTAGAAACAACTTTAGAGGCAGATTTTGCTTCCGGTTTTCCTTTAGATTGCTTTTTTACCGGGGCATTGCCTCTGGCAATAGATTTCTTGCGTTCTCCGCCATTTGGGCGTGAACTTGAGGATTTCCCTGAAGATTTTTCATTTCTGCTCATACTGATATTTTTTGCAAAGATACTTTATTGATTAAGATGTGACTAAGTTATTTTTTAAAGATTTATAATGTTCTAAAAATTCAGTTTTAAATTTAATAATTAGTAAGGTTAAAGAGATTAAATGCTTTTTAAAAAGCTAAAATTCAGTTATCTTAGAGCTAGTAGTTTTTTAAATCAGAAGCATCCTTTTCCACAGGCCAAACCTGAACTTTTTAAAATGCAGATTAAAGTATTATCCAGAAACGCTAAGCTTTATTCCACTAAAAGGCTGGTTGAGGCTGCGCGTGCAAGAAATCATGAAGTTTCGGTAATCAATCCCCTTAATTGTGATCTCGTAATTAAAAAAAGGGATCTTAATGTTTTTTATAAAGGAAAGAAAATTGAAAATGTAGACGCTATCATTCCCAGGATCGGGATTTCTGATACCTTTTATGGGGCTGCTGTGATTAGACAGTTTGAATTGATGAAGGTTTTTTCAACAGTTGGATCGCTTGCATTGAATAGATCCAGAGACCGTCTCCGAACTTTACAGCTCTTGTCAAGTGCAAATTTGGGTTTGCCTGAAACAGCAATTTCCAATGATTCAAATAACCTTTCCGGGATTTTAAGTTTTGTGGATAATGCTCCATTGATTATAAAATTATTGGAAAG
>JAWOHC010000289.1:0-10585 GCA_046496275.1 Gillisia sp. | reverse complement strand
GGCGTTGCGGTCGATGGCGCCATCCTGATCAACGCGACGCCGCTCGGGATGCATCGCTATGAATAAAACAGCAATTATTCGTTGTGAGCATTTCAATGCAGCACACAGGTTACACAATAAAAATTGGAGTGATGAAAAAAATCTCGAAGTTTTTGGCAAGTGTAATAATCCCAATTATCATGGCCACAATTATGATTTAGAGGTTAAGATTATTGGTTTTTGCGATCCGGATACGGGTTATGTGATTGACACAAAGATTCTTTCAGACCTTATTAAGGATAAAATACTAAACAGGTTTGATCATAAAAATCTAAACCTGGATACAAAGGAATTTGAAAATTTAAATCCCACTGCAGAAAATATTGCAATGGTAATATATAACATCCTTAAACCAGAGCTTCAAGCAAACCTTGAATTGAAAATTAAGCTTTATGAAACTCCAAGAAACTATGTAGAATATCCTTACAACTATAATTAATCGTTCAGCAAAAGTCATTAACACCCCCTCCAGTTGGTATTACAAGAAGATTTTTTAAATTATACCGGTAATTAAAGTGTTCCGGAAAAATTGGATTATATCTAAATGTTTATCAGGTAATTGAAAACAAGTCTTTTTTCTTGATTCTTTCAGGTATGCCACAGGCGGAACGATCTTAATTCTCTTATTAAACTATAACAGCTTTCGAATACTAATAAAAACTAGAATCATCAGGGAGTACCATAAAAAGAAATATATAATATATTCCTTAAAACCTGAGATCAACATCAGGCTTATTATCAGTAATTGAAAACCAAGCCCAAAAGTTGATACTGCAGTCATCAGCAAGTTGGGCAATCGCTTGGATTTATAAGCATTTGCATCCAGTGCATAAATTATTTTATCAAAGAAGCCATAAAGCACTTTATAAATTCCAAAGAGGATGTTTACATTTTTTTGACTTTCGCCTTTCATAGCTATGGGAGACTCATGTTCAAAAATTCTACTCGTTTTATCACCATTAAAATTATTTCTCAAAATAACATAGTAATAATTATACAAGGTACCCTGGAGCTGAATTCCTAAAAACGCCAAAAAACTGTAAAGTAAACTCACCTCGGTTATGTACCAAAGCGCTATAAAAATTATTAAATTTAAAATTATATCGGCAACCGAATCAAGGTAACGGCCTGTATGCGAGGGTGTTTTTTTCACTCTTGCCAGCTCTCCATCTGCAGCGTCCAATATCGATTTGAAAATTAAAAAAAAAGCAGCTGCCCAATAATAGCCATTTAAGATATAGGCAATAGCTATTAACCCTGATATTATAAACCATATGGTAACATGGATGGGGGTATATGAAGTATCTTTTAAGGAATTGGCGATAAGTTTTGCAATAGGCCTCCCATAATCTGAAAGATCTATAAATTGATGCTCTTTAGGTAATTTAGACATATTGCTTTTTAAATTCTAACATTTTAGTGATTCCAAACCTCTAAATTTTAGGAAAAGAAAGGTTTTTAAACAGGGGTTAAATGTACAACACTTATAAACAAAGTCTATAGTAATATGTTAATTTTGTTTAAAGATTTATTTTATTAGTTAAACAATTTTGTAAATTTGAATAGTTTAAAAAATGGTAGTCATCACAAAAAAAACCTCTTTAAGATTTTTGAAATCTTTAAAAAAATTAAATCATTTTCACGCATAGTAAAATTAGATAAAATTGAAAACAGAAAACTTAGCACTTAGAAACGATAATACAATCAGTGATTTCTCTATCTATGAGATTGGTGATGATCATATGTTCACCGGCTTAGAAACTCCTATGAAATCTAATGCCTTTGCAATGTCCGATGATGAAAAAAAGGAGCGAATTTCAGATTTGTTTGCAGAGATAATGGATGTTATGGGATTAGATTTAACCGATGACTCTTTAAAAGGCACTCCTAAAAGAGTGGCCAAAATGTATATAGACGAAATATTTTCCGGACTTAATCCAAAAAACAAACCTAAGATTGCATTATTTGATAATAAATATCAATACAATCAGATGTTGGTTGAAAAGAATATCACTTTTTACTCTAATTGTGAACATCACTTTGTTCCCATCATTGGTCAGGCGCACATAGCGTATGTGTCCTCCGGAAAAGTTATTGGTATTTCCAAACTCAACAGACTTGTAGCGTATTATGCAAAACGCCCACAAGTACAAGAGCGATTAACAAATCAAATAGCAATGGATCTAAAGAATATCTTAGATACAGAAGATATTGCGGTTATCATTGATGCGAAGCATTTATGTGTAGCATCCAGAGGAGTTCAGGATGACACTTCTGCTACTGTTACATCCTATTACAGTGGTGTATTTAATAAGCCGCATAAAATAGCTGAATTACAAAATTATTTAAACCAATAAATCAGCAATCAATTATAATCCAGGAAGAAGTAAAGGTTGGAAATGCATTTGTTAACGGGTTGTCTGAAACTCATAGGATAATCCGGAAACATCGCGTATCAATGTTACCAATTTCTACTTTGAAATGCTAACCAATGATTTATCTGAAATAAAAGAATTGTGGTAGTGTATCCTTTAAAATATATAAAATGAAAACAATTAACGAAATGAAAACAGCATCTGTAAAAAGAGAGAATTCAGCAAATACCTCTATTTATGATATAGGCATAAATGCTCTTGACGGAAAGCCCATTGACTTTTCTTCTTTTAAAGGAAAAAATATCTTGTTTGTAAATGTTGCTTCAGAATGCGGTTTTACAAACCAATATAAAGAGTTACAAAAATTGAGTGATACCTATCCAGACGAGTTGGTTGTAATTGGGTCTCCCTGCAACCAGTTTGGAAAGCAAGAGCCTGGTGATGCTTCACAAATCCAGACATTTTGTGAACGTAATTTTGGAGTTACTTTTTTACTTACAGAGAAAATTGATGTAAAGGGAAGTAAACAACATCCGCTATACCAATGGCTTACCAATAAAGACTTAAATGGAACAAAGAACTCTGGTGTAAAGTGGAATTTTCAGAAATATTTGGTAAACAACCAAGGCAAGTTGGTTGATTATTATTTTTCTATAACAAAACCTATGAGTTCAAAAATCACAAAGCATTTATAATTTCTATAGAAATATTAGGGCTGCTTCTTGATTTTTGATACTGATTTTAATCTGGATAATACAGCTCATTACTTATCCAGGTTTGCTTTATTATATCACGGATAATTTAGTGGCTTAATTACCGTAATATCAATCTCAGGCTTTAAAGTCTCTTCTTTTTTATTTCCAATTGAAGTTGCTATTTCTTTAATACATTCACTCCCCAAAATTATATCTGCTTAGTATTCGCCTCCTAAAGGCAGGGTAAGCAAAGAAAAATTCAGTACCTGGCAGCAAATAATTCTAATCTACAGGCAACACTAATAAACGCACAGCAAACTTTGCTGTTAAAAACATTAGACCTCAGATACCCCGAAGAAAAAGACAAGCCTTCCGGTTTATGTCCCATTCTTTGGGTTTCATAAAAATTACCTAAAGTACCTTCTTTGCTCATTCAGGCGCGTAATTAATTCTAAATTTACTTTCAGCCTAATTAATTAAAATCTTTAAAACTCAGTAAAATCAAGGCTTTGCAGAAGGGTTTTAGAGTGAAATGTTTTTAAAAAATAATTCCATGCTGGATATATCAAGTTTTTCTGATAAATCAATTAAGCAATTGTTAACAGAATTAAAGGATAATCATGAAGTCACTGCGGTACTTCCTGGTGGCGGAATGCTGCATATTGAAAAGGATATCCCCTACCTGGTAGTGTACCGAAAAAAAGAGCAGGATGCCGGGGTTTCAAGACTTGCCAGAAGCGAAGCCTCCTACCTGATTATTGGCAATGAAGAATTTGACCTTTATAAACAGCTTCTTTTTGAAGTGACGAATATACTTTCTGCCCGTTTTAATACGTATATGATCCTGGAGTTATATTCCGGGGAACCGGGCAGCAATACTTTTTTGATCAAAGGGCCCGAAGATAAATTATCCTCTTCCCTTAATCTTTTAAAAAAGGAGTTGGTAAATATCAATGAAGTTTATTCCGGACTTTACCTGCAGGCCAAAATAAAAAATACCCCGCACAGGAATCCTGAAGGGGAATTGCCAATAATGGATGTTGAAAGTGCAAAACTTTCGGGTGGTGTGATGGTAAGTCTGGAAATACCGCCGGTTTTCAGAAATGAGAACGGGGCTTTATACCCGGTGTTTTTCCGTGGTTTCAGGGATTATTTAATTCCTGCCATCCATAAATTCGTGTATGATTTTATAAGGGTGCAATCTTCCTTTGAGATCCCGAGCTACAATGCACTTGGCACAAAATATTTGAAAGAAAAAGTTTTTGAAATAGACCGGAAACTCGCTGAAATAGAAAGCAGCTACCAATTTTTATGGCTGGTTTCTCCCGCGAATATTAAGGAGATCAAACAAACGTTTTTTGACAGCAACTATGAAAAACTGCTCGATTATCATTACCGGCTGCTGCCAATAGATCCAGATGTTCTAAAAAGGGAACTTTTTAATTTAAGAATCGAGGAGGTTGATGATCCCGCGATGTCTTACCTCTTCAGGGAAAAAAGGGAAGAACTGGATCAGCAAATCACCATGCTCAATGAACGTGGCACCAAAAATTTCTTCTATAACAGCATTCGTCTTTATAAGGGAGTTGAAAGGAATTTATGTGAGGAGGCCCGTGACCTTTTAAATAAGGTTGACGAGGTGAGAAATACAGGGCCAATGGACATCATAGACTCCAAAGCCTTCAGTGCCCTGGCGCGGAAAGAATTTGATTATTTCCGGGAACAGGATGAAAATTTTAAAAGCCGGGTACATATACGGAATGATGTGAATATAATGATGGTCTCCCAGGGAGAACTTTACATCCCTCAGGATTATAAAATGAACCGCAAGGAGTCCCTGGCATTGATTCAGCACGAGGTGGGAACCCATGTGCTTACATATCACAACGGAAGCCGTCAGCCATTGCAGCAAATGAAAACCGGTTTTGCCGATTATGATCCGCTGCAGGAAGGCCTTGCCGTGATGGCAGAATACCTTGTAGATGGCTTAACCCCCAACCGACTTAGAACGCTGGCCGGACGTGTAGTTGCCGGAAATGCCTTAATGGAAGGAGCCGGTTTTAAGGAGATTTTCCATCTTTTGGTAAAAGACTATGGTTTTTCACCCATCCGTTCTTTTAATATCACATCGCGGATCATGCAGGGTGGCGGTTTCCTAAAGGATATTATTTACCTGAAAGGCCTTGTAGACCTCAGAAAATATTTAATGGAAGGAGGAGATTATGAACCCCTTCTTTCAGGAAAATTCGGAATAAAACATACCCAAATTATAAAAGAACTAACAGACCGTCGCATCCTCAAACCCGGAGTTTTGCGGCCAAGCTATTTATTGACAGAAAACGTACCCGAAAAAATAAATTTAATAAGGAAAGGCTTGCCCCTTTCAGAAATGATAACAACATGAAAATATGTTTTGTAGTTAACAGTGTTGAGACCGAAAAAAGCGGTACCACTGCCTTCATTATGCATGAAGCCCGAAAAAGAGGCCACGAAGTTTACGCCATGGGCGTGGGCGATTTCAGTTTTACCAATGAGCAGGAACTCATGTTAATCGCCACCAGCCTGCCAAAAAATGCAGCTCCCAAAACTGCACCGGAATTTATAGACATTTTGCATAGTGAGAAAGCTAAAAAGAAAAAGATCCTTGCCGGGGATCTCGATGTTCTTTTTATAAGAAATAATCCTACGGAAGAAGCTGAAGGCAGAAACTGGGCGGAACACTCTGGAGTTGCATTTGGAAGAATGGTACAAAAGGAAGGCGTCCTTGTTTTAAACGATGCCTACGGCTTGTCTGATGCTTTTATTGACAAGCTGTATTTTGAAGAACTGCCAAGCAGCATTAAACCTGCATCTCTTATTACCCGAAACAAGGAGGACATACTGGAATTCTATGAAAAACATAAAAAAAGAATGGTTTTAAAACCGCTGGAAGGTTCCGGGGGCCGGGGCGTTTACCTTATCGACAAAAATGAAAAGAACCTGAACCAGATCATTGAAAACCTGGCAGCACAAGGCTATATTATTGCCCAGGAATTCCTGCCTGCAGTAAAAGACGGCGATGTAAGGGTATTGCTAATGAACGGAAAGGTGATGGAAAAAGACGGGAAATATGGGGTGATAAGAAGAATTAGCAGCGAGGGCGAATTCAGGAGCAATATCTCCCAGGGTGCCACTACAGATGTTAGCGAGTATACAGATGAAATGAGGAAGATCGTTGACATAGTTGCCCCAAAACTTATAAGGGACGGCCTTTTCTTTGTTGGGCTGGATATTGTAAAGGACAAATTGATCGAGATCAATGTCTTAAGTCCCGGCGGAATGGACAGCTTCCCAAAAGTAGGTTTACCCGATTTTTCTGATGTGGTGGTGAAAGCAATTGAAAGAAAACTGGAATACAAAAAGAATTATGGGAACAAGCTCTCCAACCGGGAGCTTGCAACTATGGATTAAAAAATAGAAAATGGAGAAAGGAAAAGAATATTCCAGAATCATAGGAACCTATACCAGCAATAAAAAAGGTCCGCTTTTATTTGTAACCGGCGGGGTTCACGGAAATGAACCCAGTGGGGTAAAAGCGCTTCAAAAGGTTTTTGAGGAACTGGAAAAAACCAAACCGGAGATAGAAGGAACTATTGTAGGAGTGGTTGGAAATAAAAAGGCACTCAACGTGAACCAGCGGTTTATCGATAACGACCTTAACCGCACCTGGACCATAGAAAATGTTGAAACGGGCGAAAAGGATACCCAGGAAAAAAAGGAGATGTTCGAGATCATTGAAGTCCTGAAGAAATATCCAGAATCCGATTTCACCAAACGCTATTTTCTGGATTGCCATACTACCTCTGCCGCCACGGTTCCGTTCATCTCTGTACAGGAAGTAAACGACAATGATGCCTGGGCGCATAAATTCCCCACCTACATCATTAGAGGATTCAGCGATATAGTATCGGGCTGTATAGATCATTACATGAGCCGCACCGGGCTTACCGGATTTGTATTTGAAGCCGGGCAGCATACAGATGCACGTTCTGTTGAAAATCATGAAGGGATGATTTGGCTGGCTTTAAAAGAGGCCTGTAAGCTTGACCTTACTCAAATCTCGTGTTTCCCGGAATGTGTAGATAAATTCGTTAAGGACAATGCCCCCGAACAAAAAACCTTTGAGATCCTAAACCGCCACGGACTTGAAAATTCAGATGAGTTCAAAATGGAACCGGGTTTTGAGAATTTCCAGAAAATTGAAAAAGGACAACTCCTCGCCTACCAAAATGGCAAGGAAATTCGAAGTGAATGGAATGCGCATATTTTTATGCCGCTTTACCAATCACAGGGAAATGACGGGTTTTTCGTGGTGGTGGAGGTCGAAGTTTAAAGGATCTCTGTGCTTCAAATCAGGAAACCTTTTTTACATAGTACATAAACATTCGTGCATTCTTGCCTGGATTTGACAATATTAAGGGCTACTTTGGTTGCGAAGAATTTTTTGCGATGAATGCACGATAATATTATTTTCCTTGAACCCAGTTCCAAAGTATTTTCAATTGGGTTCGCTTTTTTCGCGCAAGCTTTGGACTCTTGATTTTTGCTTCTTTCAGGATTAAAAAAGATGGAGTATTAACTCCTACCTTGAACCGGAAAAGACTTCTTTTAAATTTTTTATCTTCTGAAGCTGATATACGAGCCAATATTACTAGATTTAAAACTCTGTTAAAGGCAGGTAAGCTCACAATTTAAAATGTACCGGTTAAGGGATGTATTCAGAAATAGTAAAAGATAGATGAAATTTTGGTTCACCATTATCTTAGGAATATTCAGCCTTGGCACTTTCGCGCAGGAACGGGAAGGAATTAGGGGTCGTGTGTCTCAAAATGATAGTATCCTAGAAAATGTAGTTCTGAAAAATGTCACCACCAAAAGGGCCACGGTTACCAATTCTAAGGGATATTTTTCATTAAAGGCATCTGTTGGAGATACCCTTCTATTTTCTCGAATAGGTTCTGCCGATTTAATTAAGATACTGAACAAAGCAGATGTGGAAACGGAGCTTTTGGAAATAAAAATGAAAGAGCATATTAATGAACTTCCGGTAGTAAATATCCAAAACACCCGGGAAATTAATGCGGTTTCCCTGGGAATCATACCTAAAGAAATTAAACCTTTAACCACAAATGAACGGCGGCTGCAAACGGCCGGCGATTTTAAATGGATACATCTGCTTGGAATCCTTGGCGGAAACCTTCAGATCGATCCTATTCTTAATGCGATAAACGGCAGAACTAAAGAACTAAAACGAAACATTTTAATCGAACAAAAATTGAAGAATATTGCTGTTTTAGAGGGCTATACCACTTATTTACAGAAGGAAATCAACCTAACCAAAGATGAAGCGCAAAGGATCATAAGCCTGGCAGGAGAGGAAGAAAGCGCTCAACTGGTTATTGACAGTAAAAACCCGGACAGAATAAAATTTCACCTTTTAGACACCTGGATAAAATATAAACAGCCGTGATATGAAATTCTAAATTGATTTGGTTTGGAAAATCTTTAAAACCGGGTTATTTTATATTTCTGAACGGGCATCTCCATTTTTTTTGTCATCCTGAAGGAATCATCCGCCATTTTTTTGGCATTCTGAACCAGCGTCTCATTTTTTGGCATTCTGAACCCGCTTTTGGGCGAGAAAGAATCCCTGCCGTGATTTCGCGGGTTTGTCGCTGCAAAAATGTTATGGTCTTTCCTCTTATAATTATTTTTGCGCCAGAAAGTACAATCCGAATTTTATTTTCCAGTAGGGAACCTGCGCTTCAAAATGGTCGAAATAGGGTCTTAATCCTTCCGGATCCTCAAGGGTTTTTCGTGCCTTTTCTATGGTTTTTATTTCTTCGGAAGTGATGAATTGATGTAGATCTATACCTTCACCCAGTTGATGTGCTTTTAACAAATGTCCGTAGATGGTTTCTATTTGCAGGAATCTTTGCTCTGCTATTTCCTCCGGAGTCATGCCTTTTTTATGAAGGGAAAAGCTTTGTTCGTGTGTGGAAATTTTGGGTTGGAAGGATTCCTGGTGCGCTACAATTACTTTCAGAAAACGCCTGGCATATTTACCCTGTTTCGCCTTACCCACACCGCTTATTTTGGCAAATGTTTCTTCTGAAACAGGCAGCTTTTCTTCCATATCTTTTAAGCTGGCATCGCTGAAAACAATGTAGGCCGGAACATTTTCTTCCAGGGCAATATTGGATCTAAGTTTCCGCAATTTTTCAAAAAGTGTTTTCTTTTCGGTTTTTGTGAAACCTTCTCTTTTTGATTCTGTTTTGGCTTGAATTAAAGTTGCCAACTGCACTTGTTTTCCTTCGAATAAAATGGATTTTGCCAGAGGTGTAAGCAGCAAACGTCCATTTTCGTGAAACCGGATTTCCAAAACTCCCCGATTGATGAGTTGGATAATATATTGATGCAGATCCTGCCAGGAAATGTCTTTTATCGCAGCATAGGTTTTAATATGCTGGTATCCTTTTTCAAATACCGCCGCATTTTGGGAACCGCGTAAAACGTCCAAAACCATCCCCAGGGCTTCCTGCTCCCTCAGCCGGGATACGGCCGAACAGACTTTTTGTGCCAAAAGTGTTCCATCAAAATATTTGGGTGGCGCTTTGCAGATATCACAATTGCCGCAATCTTCAGAAAAGTGTTCTCCAAAATAATTGAGTAAAGCTATCCGGCGGCAGCTCAATGCCTCGGCGAATTGCTGCATCCGCTCCAATTTAGCTAGTTGAAAATCTTCTGTGGGGGTTCCTTTTATAAACTGCCGTAATTGGATGATATCGGCAAAACTATAAAATAATAAGGTGTGTGCAGGCAGGCCATCACGGCCGCTTCTGCCAATTTCCTGGTAATAGCCCTCAATATTTTTGGGCATGTTGTAATGGATCACCCAGCGTACATTGCTTTTGTCAATTCCCATTCCAAAAGCGATCGTTGCAACAATTATAGGCGTACGGTCATTCACGAAATCCTCCTGAATTGCAGAGCGTTCTTCTGAGCTCATCCCGGCGTGATAAGCTTTGGCTTTATAGCCTGCTTGCACCAATTTTGCAGCTAAATTTTCCGTGCCATTTCTGCTGAGGCAATACATAATTCCGCTTTCCTCCGGTCGGATTTTCAGGAAGTTTAAAATTTGCCCGAGACGATTGTTTCCCGGGCGAACTTCCAGGAATAAATTTTTCCTATCGAAGGAAGCAATATGAACCCTGGCCTGCGGAATATTCAATTGTTTTGTGATATCGTCCTGTGTGGCACGGTCTGCCGTTGCAGTAAGTGCGAGCACCGGCGCCTCAGGGAATTTTGATTTTAAACATCCCAATTGGGTATATGCCGGCCGGAAATCGTGGCCCCAGGTGGAGATGCAATGTGCTTCATCTACAGCAATAAGGCTCACCTTAATATTTGATAGCGCCGGTAATAACTGCGTTAAAC